>CAYYVD010000042.1:0-12072 GCA_964475045.1 uncultured Desulfobacterales bacterium
GCAGAAGAAGGCATCACCCTGAGCTTGAAGCCCCAGGAGCAAGGGGTTGCGCGGGACATTCTGGCCGAGGCCGGGAAGGGCTACGACGTGCTGGTTCTCGGCCGAAGGGGCCTATCCGGGGTCCAGGCCTTTCTCATGGGCAGTGTCTCCCAGAAGGTCCTTCACGGCGCAGGGGAGATCGCGGTGGTCCTGGTGAGCTGAAGGCGAAGCACGGACCGCGGCCGCCGCTCCGTGGAGAGGCGGCCGCTGGTCCATCGCAGACCGGTTCCTCAGAGGGCGGCCGCGGAGCGGGTTTCCTTTGGAAGAATCTCCCCTCGTGTCCCCAGAACCACCACCTCCGTGGGGACCTGGACGCCCGCCCGGTCCATGGCCTTGGACAGGATGGCCGGAAGGCCCGAGCAGCACGGCACCTCCATGACGACGACGGTGACGCTTCGAATCCCCGCCTCCTGAAACATCTGGGCGAACCGGTCCACATAGGCGTTCGCCTCGTCGAACTTCGGACACCCGACCAGCACCACCTTGCCCTCCATGAAGTCCCGATGGAAATCCGGATAGGCAAAGGGCGTGCAATCCGCCGCCACCAGGAGATCCGCCCCTTTGAGAAACGGGGCCCCGGGGGGCACCAGCCGGATTTGAACGGGCCAGTGGGAGAGGGCCGACGAAGAGGCCTCTTTTCCCGCGCCGATTCCCGTTCCGGGCTGGGAAGCCGGTTGAACCGTTCGAATCCGGGAAGAGGGGCATCCGCAGGCCATCGGCCCCTCGGGCCCCGATTCCGCTTCGGCCGTGGACTGGATGTGGGCCTCCACCGCCTCCTCGTCGAACTCCTCGGCCTCCCGCTCGATGATCTGCAGGGCCCCCGTGGGGCACTCACCCATGCAGGCACCGAGCCCGTCGCAGTACCGATCCGCCACCAGCCGCGCCCTTCCGTCCACGATCTCGATGGCCCCTTCGGCGCAGGCCGGCACGCACTGCCCGCACCCGTCGCACCGCTCGTCGTCGATTTCGATGATCTTTCGCTTCACGTTCATGGCTGTCCTCCCGCCCGGCGATCGGGCGCAGTTGTCCGTCCTGCCGGCATGGAATCATTCAATGGCCGAGCACCCGTTGCGCCACCCGCCGTGCGCTCTCCGTCCAAAGACCTGCGTCCTCGAGGGTTTCGGCCGAGACGGTTTCACCCGCCTTTTGCCGGTCCTCCAGGGTTGCGACGAGGTTGCCGTCGCGAACGCAACGGGCATTCAGAGGCGCTTCTTTCTGTACCGCCCCCCCGCGGATGATGTCGTACACCTCCTCCGCGAGCTCCTCGCCGGCGCCGAGCTTCCCCAGGATGTCACGTGCCCCCTGGACCCCCACGTCGTGGAGGCAGGCGGCAGCGAGGATCACGGCCAGGTCTCCCTGCTCCGCCTTTCCGATCTCCTCGGCGTATCGGGCGGCCCGCATGGTGTGACCGATCTTTTTGAAGTCCCGTCCGAAAAGACGTTTCACCTCGATGGCCACACGGTCCTTGAGCAGGTCCTGCTTCTGGGCGATGAGCTCCGGAGGCAGGTTCCCGATGCACTGCTCCGCGTACTTGCAGTAGGCGGCGCAACCGAAGTCCAACTCCGGGTTGACGAACCGATGCCCGCACGCCGAGCACTTCCTCGTGGTCTCGTCCTTGAAGAACTCCACCGGACTCCCGCACTCCGGGCACTCGACCTCATAGATCGCATCGGGTTTCCAGTACTGGCTGTCCTGTCCTGGGCATTTCATGTCCTGACCCCTCTTGCTGTCGTCCCGGCCTGTCCTTTGCGCTTCCCAGGTGGTCCTTTGGGACCCGGGAACGGGCGGCGGCCGTCCGCCGCCGCGGTCCCTTCCTGTTACTCCAAAATCGCCTTCAGGTCCTCTTCAGGGGTCGCGGAGATGGGTTTGATGTCGAAGGTCTTCACCAGAACGTCCAGCACGTTGGGCGTGATGAAGGCCGGCAGGCTCGGACCCAGGCGGATGTCCTTGATCCCCAGGTGGAGCAGGGTGAGGAGAATGGCCACGGCCTTCTGCTCGTACCAGGACAGGACCATGGACAGGGGCAGGTCGTTCACCCCCACATCAAAGGCCTCGGAGAGCGCCAGGGCGATACGGATGGCCGAGTAGGCGTCGTTGCATTGCCCGATGTCCAGGAGCCGCGGGATGCCCCCGATGTCGCCCAGGTCCTTGTCGAAGAACCGGAACTTGCCGCAGGCCAGGGTCAGGATGACCGTGTCCTTCGGTGCCTTCTCCACGAACTCCGTGTAGTAGTTTCGTCCGGGCTTGGCCCCGTCGCACCCTGCCACCAGGAAAAAGTGGCGGATGGCCCCGCTCTTGACGGCCTCGATCACCTGATCGGCCACGCCGAGGACGGCGTTCCTGCCGAAGCCCACGGTGACGCTTCCTTTGTCCGTGTCCTCGGGAAAGCCGGACATGGCCAGGGACCTTTCAATGGCCGGGGTGAAGTCCTTGTCCGCGATGTGCGTCACCCCGGGCCATCCCACCAGGCCCGTGGTGAAGAGGTTGTCCCGGTAGCTCTCCTGGGGCTTCTGAATGCAGTTGGTGGTCATCACGATCGCGCCGGGGAACTCGGCGAACTCCTTGGCCTGGTTCTGCCAGGCCGTCCCGTAGTGCCCGTAGAAGTGCTCGAACCTCTTGAGCTCGGGGTAGCCGTGACACGGAAGCATCTCGCCGTGGGTGTAGACGTGGATGCCTTTGCCCTCGGTCTGCTCGAGAATCTCCTCGAGGTCCTTGAGATCATGGCCCGAAACCAGGAGAGCCTTCCCTTTCCTCGCACCCAAAGGGACGGACGTGGGCACGGGATGCCCGTAGACGCCGGTGTTGGCGGCGTCCAGGAGCTCCATGGTCCGGAGGTTCACCTCACCGCACTTGAGGACCAGTCCGACCCAGTCCTCGAGGCCGAGGTCTTTTCGAAGCGTGGCCGCAAGCCCCTCGTGAATGAATGCGTAGACCGCATCGTCCTCTTTTCCCAGAATCCGGGCGTGGTCCGCGTAGGCCGCCACCCCCTTGATGCCGTAAACCATGGTCAGCTGGAGGCTCTGAATGTCGGGCGCCGCTTCCGAATCCGCCGGACCTCCGGCGTCTTCGCCCTGCTTCACGAGCTCGTCCAATGTGGGCGCCGGCGTGAAGGTCACGGGCCCGCCGGCCGGCTCCGGATCACCGCCCGCCGCCTTCACCTGGTCCTTGAGCCGGTCCCGCAGCTCCACCGCCCTTCGAACGAGGGGCGGAAAGCGCTCGGGGTCGAAGTCCACGTTGGTGAGGGTCGAGAACAGGGCCTCACAGGCGAACCTGTCGGCCTCCGAATCGACCACGCCCTGGTTTCTGCCTTCGTCGGCCACTGCGGAAAGCCCCTTGACGGCATGGACCAAAAGGTCCTGCAGCGCGGCCACGTCCGGCTGCTTGCCGCACACGCCGATCCTGGTGCACCCTTCGCCTTTGGCGGTCTGTTCACACTGATTGCAAAACATGATGTCCCTCCTTGGTGTTCGTTCGAGTGATTCGGGTGAAACCCCTTTTCCGTGATGCTGTTGGTTTCCACCCTACCCCCGAAGCCGGAGGCCCACCTTGACCTGGGTCAAGAAACCCGCATTTTTTCTTCTCCCATGCACACGCCGGTGAAACGGCCCCTGCACGCGACCCTTCTCAGCCTCGTGCCCGCCCTCAACAAAGCGCCCCCCCACGCGTACTCGACGTCCCCTGCCCACCGAAACGGCTCAGGACACCCTCGCCCGATACAGCCGCAGGCTGTTGGTGACCACGGTGATGCTGCTGACGGCCATGGCCAGGGCGGCCAGAATGGGGTGAAGCTGGCGCAGGATGAAGGGCAGCGACTCGAACGGATTGAGCACCCCGGCCGCCACAGGGATCAGGGCCACATTGTACGCGAACGCCCAGAACAGGTTCTGTCGAATGGTTCGCATGGTGGCCTTGCTGAGCTTCAGGGCCCGGGGCACGCCGGTCGGGTCCCCGCTGGAGAGGATCACACCGCCGGTCTCGATGGCCACATCCGTTCCGGTCCCGATGGCCAGTCCCACGTCCGCCTGGGCCAGGGCAGGGGCGTCGTTGATCCCGTCTCCGACCATGCCCACACGGCGGCCCTCCTCCTGAAACCCGCGGACCCGGGACGACTTGTCCTCCGGGCGGACCTCGGCCGCCACCTCGTCGATCCCCACCTCCCGGGCGATGGCCCGGGCGGTCTGCTCGTTGTCCCCGGTGAGCATGGCCACGCGCAAGCCGAGGTCGTGAAGGGCCTCCACGGCGCCCCGGGACTCGGGCTTGAGCGTGTCGGCCACCGCCAGCAGCCCGGAGGCCTTCCCCTGGACGGCCAGCACCATCACGGTCTTGCCCTGCCCCTGGAGCGCTCGAATCCGGGCCTCCAACCCCTCCAGCGCTCCGCCCTGCCCGGCCACCCACTCGGGGCGCCCCACCAGCACATCCCGGCCCTCGACCCGAGCGCGGACGCCGGCCCCGCTCGAGGCCAGAAAATCCTCGGGCTCGGGCACCTCCATGCCGCGCCGGACCGCCTCCTGCACCACGGCCTTGCCCACGGGATGCTCGGAGCCTCGCTCCACTGCCGCAGCGAGCTGCAGGACCTGGGCCTCCTCGAGAACGCCTTCGAGGCCTTCCACGTCCACCACGGCCGGCTCCCCCCGGGTGATGGTCCCGGTCTTGTCGAGCACGATGGTGTCCAACTTCGCCGCGGTCTCCAGGGCCTCGCTGCTCTTGAAGAGGATCCCCCGCTCCGCCCCCTTGCCCATGCCCGCCATGATCGCCGTGGGAGTGGCCAGGCCCAGTGCGCACGGGCAGGCGATCACGAGCACGGCCACCAGACGGATCATGGCGGGAACGAAGTCCCCGCCCACGGTCCACCAGACGGCGAAGGTCACCAGCGCGATCCCGATGACGCCCGGGACGAACACGGCGGCCACCCGGTCGGCCAGGGCCTGGATCGGGGCCTTGCTGCCCTGGGCCTCGCGCACCAGCCGAATGATGCGGGCCAGGGCCGTGTCCTTGCCCACCCGGGTGGCACGAAGCTTGAGCCGGCCGTCCCGATTGATGGTTCCTCCGGTCACCGCGTCGCCCGGGGTCTTGTCCACGGGCAGGGGCTCGCCGGTGAGCATGGACTCGTCCACGCTCGAGGCGCCCTCCTCCACCTCGCCGTCCACGGGAACGCTTTCCCCGGGCCGGACCACCACCACGTCCCCCACCCGAATCCGCTCGATGGGGATCTCGGCCTCCTGGCCGTCCCGGAGGACCGTGGCCGTCCTGGGCCGGAGCCCCATGAGCTTTCGAATGGCCCCGCCGGTCCTTCCCTTGGTCCGAGCCTCCAGCATCTTCCCCAGCTTGATCAGGGTGATGATCATGGCCGAGGTCTCGAAGTAGACATGCGCACCCAGTGAGGGCAAGAGCATCACGGCCAGGGAGTAGACATAGGCCACCGAGGACCCCATGGCGATGAGGACGTCCATGTTGGCGCTGCCGTTTCGAAGGCTTTTCCAGCCCCCGGTGTAGTAGTCCCAACCCACGTAGAACTGGACCGGCGTGGCCAGGGCCCAGAAAAGCCAGTTCACCCAGGCGGCATGGCTCCATTCGCCGAGAAGACCGAAGTCCCGTCCCATGCTGAGGACGAAGAGGGGCGCGGTGAATGCCACACCGGTGACGAACTTTCGGGTCTGGTCCTCGATCTCGGCGCGGCGCGCAGCCGCCTCCGCGTCCTCGATCTCCTCCTCCCGGGGACGGATGGCCCCGTACCCGGCCTTCTCCACGGCCTCGACAATCTCGTCCAGGCCGGTCATGGACGGGATGTAGTCGACACTGGCCCGTTCCGTGGCGAAGTTGACCGACGCGTCCACCACGCCGGGCACCTTGCGGTTCAAGGCCCGCTCGATGTTGGCCGCACAGTTGGCGCAGGTCATGCCGGTCACCGGCAGCTCCACGTGGGACGTGGCCACACCGAACCCGGCGCTCTCGATCCGGTCGATCAGGTCCTCGACCCGGACCGCCTCCGGGTCGACGGTCACCGATGCATCCTCCGAAGCGAAGTTCACGTTCACGTCCTTCACCCCGGACATCTTTCGAACGGTTCTCTCGATGTTGGCCGCGCAGTTGGCGCAGGTCATGCCGGTCACCGGCAGTCGAACGGTCTTCTCTCCCATGCCTGAGGACCTCGGATCAGGGGTTCGCGGAATCGACGGCTCTCCCGGCGTTCACGCCGGATCGGCCCTACTCGGCCGCAGGGTAGTTGATCTCCCGCAGCGTGGCCTTGATCTGATCCAAGGTGGCCGGCGGGTCCCACTCCACCGTGACCTGCTTCTTGTCCGGGTCCCCCATCACCTTGGACACCCCTTCCAGATCGTTCAGCTCCCGTTGAATGGCCATCACGCAGTGATTGCAGGAAATGTTCGGGACCTCCAGTGTCTTGGCTTCCATGTCCAACCTCCTTCCTCACAAAAATCATACAAAAATCATAGACAATCTGAATCCAACGTAAACACGATCGGCGCAGGAGTCAAAAGAAGCCGCCGTTGCAGGCTTTCACCTTGCGCCGGGCCGATTTCTTCACGATACTCACGCCAGCACCCTGTCACGCGAAGCGAACCATGGAACAACGCCCCCGCCTCGAGATTCGACGGCTGATCCGCCTGCACATGGGTCCCCTGGACCTGTCCCTGGGGCCCCGGGAGTGCGTTACCCTGTCCGGGCCCTCGGGCGCTGGAAAGACCCTCCTCCTCCGGGCGTTGGTCGACCTGGATCCGTCCGAGGGGCGAGTCTACCTGGACGGAACCGAGCGCATGGAGACCGACCCCGCCGAGTGGCGCCGACAGGTGGGCATGCTCCCGGCGGAGAGCGCCTGGTGGTCGGACACGGTCCGGGAGCACTTCGCCGCCCCCAACCAGGACGAGCTGAGACAGGTGGGCTTCGGACCGGAGGTGCTCGACTGGGAGGTCTCGAGGCTCTCCACCGGGGAACGCCAGCGGCTCGCCCTGCTGCGCCTCCTGTCCGTCCGCCCCCGCGTCCTGCTCCTGGACGAACCCACCGCCAACCTGGACCCGGACAACACGCGCCGGGTCGAGGGGCTGGTCCGGGCCTACCTGCAAGACCACGAAGCCGCCTGCCTCTGGGTCACCCACAACGCGGGGCAGGTCTCCCGGGTCTCCAGCCGCCACCTGATCCTTGTCGGGCCCGGGCTTCGAGAAGCGCGGGGACCCGACCCCGGCGAGGCCTCCTCATGAATGTGATTCCGCTCTCCCCACTGGACCTGCTCATGGCCGCCGCCCTGGTCGCGGGCCTGGTCGGCATCGCCGTCCGCATGCGCCTGGGGCTTGGTGGATCCATCCTGACGGCGGCCCTCCGCACCACCGTGCAGCTCCTTCTCGTGGGTCTGGCCCTCGAGGCCGTCTTCACCTATGTGCACCCGCTCCTGCTGCTGGGCATGGCCCTGCTCATGCTCGGCGTGGCGGCCCGCGAGGCGATACAGCGGCAAAGGAGACGCTTTGCCGGTTGGTGGGGGCTCGGCATGGGTGCGGTCTCCATGCTGCTCTCCGCCTTCAGCGTGACGCTCCTTGCCCTGATCCTCATGGTGGGGGTCCAACCCTGGTACGCCCCTCAGTACGCCATTCCCCTGCTGGGCATGCTCCTCGGAAACACCCTGAACGGCGTCGCTCTGGGCCTGGACCGGTTGACCGCCACGGCCTGGCGCGAGTCGCGGGTCATCGAGGCCCGCCTCCTCCTCGGACACCCCTGGGCGGACGCCGTCCGGGACATCCGCCGGGAAAGCGTTCGGGCCGGCCTCATCCCCGTGGTCAATGCCATGGCCGTGGCCGGGCTGGTGAGCCTGCCGGGCATGATGACCGGCCAGATCCTGGCCGGCACGCCTCCCGTGGAAGCGGTCAAGTATCAGATCCTGATCATGTTCCTCATCGCATCCAGCACGGGCTTCGGCACCCTGGCGGCGGTCCGGTTCGGCTCCCGAAGGCTGTTCGACGAGCGCCACCGCCTGAGGCTCGACCGGCTCACGGACTGAGGCGGGATCAATCCTCGGTCAGGGCCCGCTTCCTCTGCTGAAACTCCTCGCCGTCGATCTCGCCCCGGGCATACCGCTTGCGGAGGATGTCCAGCGCCGAGTCCCCGGACGGGGTGCGGCCGTCTCTTCCAGATGACTCACCGCTTCGGACGAGCCACCGTATGAAGACCGCGACCCCGGCGATGACCGCCACCCAGAACACGATCATGAGGATGAAGCCGAGCCAACCGCCCCCCATGCCCCAGCCCATCATACCGCCGGGGCCCATGCCCCCGTACCCGCCGTGCCACTGGGCGAGAGGGGCTCCGTTGAATCCGTACAACATGATGTTTTTCTCCCAGCGATCGCACGCATGGGCGGCGGAACGACGCCCCATGCAGTGCCTGGTTCGCTACCGCATGTCCACCAAGAAGGACACGAAGTTCACGAAGGGGTTTCTTTGGGGAACGTTTCAGAAGGGCCTTTCCTTCGTGGGTCTTCGTGGTCTTCGTGGTGCATTCATGTCCATCCATGCGAACGCGGCGTTCAGGCGCGCGGTCAAGCATGGCCTGGAACGCTTGATTGGGGCTCCTTGTCTTCTCCATCCAAATCGCGATCGCGATTTCGATGATCCCGACATCAGCATATCACACGGCGGAAGGGTCTAAAGGGGTGCAGGGTAAAATACAGGATTGCACGTAGAAGCCCCGCCGGCGGCCGGAGAAGCCGCCGGCGGGCGGGGTATGGACGATCCCTACCAGCAGGAGCCCGGTCCGTACCCGGTTCCGTAGCCGCCGCCCATCCGGTGCCGGCCGCGGCCCCATCCGTACTCGGCTCCCTTCTTTCCTCCGGGTCCGACAGGACCGGCGGAGCGAAGGGACGGATCCACTTTCTTGAGTGCCAGCAGGAGATCGGTCCGCTTGTCCGAGAGCCGATCACGGAGCCCGTTGATCTCCTTCTGAAGCGCCTTGACCTGCGCCTCGTCCACGGTCTCCCCGGCCAGCAGGGCCTGCTTCTGGGCTCGTTTGGCCCGCAGCTGCGCCCGAATGGGGCCGGCCTCCTCGTCGTGACCGCGGACCAGCTCGTCCACCCGGGCCTGCTGCTCCGCATTCAGGGTCGGACCAACGGTCCCGCCCTCGTTCCAGCAGGCCCCGGGGCCGGCTGCCCCCCGACCGCTCCAGCGGCCGGGTCCCCAGGCAAAGACCGGAACGGCCAGCGTCCCGGCCAGAAGCAGAACGGCTCCGATGGTGAGGCTTCGTTTCATCATGGTGATCCTCCTTTTGTGTGTTGGGTTGAGAATGAATGCGAACGCCTTTGCGTCTCGCCCTCCATATAGCAACGGCTGTGCCAGGGCCGGGGGAATCCCTATTTTTTTCTTTGATATCGTTTACTTAGGGAACTCCCCCCGAAGAGAAGCCCTTCACGACTTGCATCGGACCGAGAAACCTGGATACTGGATACCCAGAAGGCGCTCACCGGCTGGGTAGAACGGTTACAACTGCCACACCACCTGAGTCCGGTGCGGCGGCAGACCCACACGCCGAAGCGGGACGAAGGGTTTCGACTCGAGACGGCCTTGACCTTGCATGGGTGAGAACAGACCGGACAGGGAAACTGGAGTCCCATGAGCATCCGCACGTTACAGCAGCGCATGGTCCTCCTGGTGCTCCTGCCCGCCGGGGTCCTCATGGCGGGCCTGGGGTTCCTGGGGTACCTCTACGCCAGGGACGTCATGCTGGACCAGTGGCGCGAGGCGGCCGTTCTCAAGCTCCAGCGGGCGGCCCATCACGTGGATATGCGTCTTTCGAGCCCCGCGCGCCTGGTCGAGCTCCTGGGCGACACCGCAGGGATCCGGGATGGGCTGGCGATCCAGGAGTGGATCGTGGACCGGCTGGAGGAGGTGGATGGGGTGGCGAACGTCCGTCTGGTCTGGGAAGACACCTCCCCCGAGGGGGCCCCGTCCGCCATGGGCCGAACGGGGGGTATGGAAGGCATGGGTTCCGGCATGGGCCGAATGATGCGGTTTTCTCGGGCCAACATCGCGCGGGTCTCCAACCCGGCCTACAATCCCGAGGCCGACGGAGAAACCGTGGACCTGTTGACCCGCTTTCTGGACCGGGACGGTGCCACTGTGGGGAGCCTCACGGTCACCCTTCGCTTCGATTTCCTCATTCGGGACATGAAACGTCTCGGTTGGTGGCAGAGTCAAATGGTGTGCCTGGTGGACGAGCATGGAACCGTCCTTGCCCGGACCCAGGCCATGGACCAGGCGGCCTCCCGCCTCGGAGCGTCCGGCGACCCGCTGGAGCAGGCCATCCTGGAAGGGCTGCGGGAAACCCCGCAGGGAACGCTCCTGGGATCCGGGCACCCGCCCGAGACCGTGGCCGGCTACTACCACATGGCCAACGCACCCTGGGCCCTCGTCCTCTTTGCGCCGGGGGAGGAAGTCCTCGCACCGATCATTCGATTCCGTTTCTGGTACGCCGCAGCCGGCGGTGTGAGCATCGTCCTGATCCTGCTGCTCATCCGCTTTGCCGTCGGCCGGGTCACCGCCTCGGTGCGAAGGCTCTCACGTGCCGCGGAAGGGATTGCAGAGGGCCGGTATGGGGAACCGCTGCCCGTGACGGCCGAAGACGAGATGGGGCAACTCACGCGCAGCTTCAACACCATGGTGGAGGGCCTTCGGGAGCGGGATTTCATACGCAACACCTTCGGCCGATATGTCGACGAGGAGGTGGCACGAAAGCTCATGCACCGCCCGGAGGCCACCCGGCTCGGCGGAGAGCGCCGGGAGGTCGCTGTGCTCATGTCCGACATCCGGGGATTCACCGCCCTGTCCGAGGCCCTGCCCCCGGAGGCGACCCTGAATGCGCTGAACCTCTACTTCGGGCACATGATCGAGGTGATCAAGAGAAACCGCGGAATCATCGTGGACTTCTACGGAGACGGGGTCCTGGTCTTTTTCGACCCCCTGGACGGTCCGCTGGAGCCCTCTCTCCAGGACGCCGTTCGGTGCGCCCGGGGCATGCGGTCGGAGATGACCGCCGTCAACCGGGAGCTGGCATCCCAGGGCCTCCCCGAGCTGGAGGCCGGAATCGGGGTGAACGCGGGCCCGGTGGTGGTCGGAAACATCGGATCAGAGACCCGGGCCAAGTACGGCATCGTGGGTTCGGTGGTGAACCTGACCCAGCGGATCCAGGCCGAGGCAGGCCCGGGAGAGGTGGTCGTTGCGGATGCCGTGGTGACCGGAATGCGACAGAAGCCGGGCATCCGGAGGTCGTTCCGCGTGCACCCCAAGGGCGTGCAGCTCCCGCTGACCCTTCACCTGCTGGAACGAGACGATCCACGGCAGGCCTGACCGGCCCCATGACCACACAAGCGGAGGTCCCATCGATGCCCGCTCCCACAGGACGGAAAGGCGCGAATCGCGGGTCCCGGCTCGGGGTGCCTCCGTGGATCCTGCTCGGCGCGGTCCTGATCTTTGCGCCCATCTTCGTGTTCTGGGCCGCGGAGAACATCCGCAGGCAGGAAGAGATGGCCACCCACCTCCTCCTGGAGAAAGGGGCCGCCCTGATCCGCAGCTTCGAGGCCGGGGCCCGCACCGGCATGATGGGCATGATGGGCATGCGGGGCTCCGCCTTCAAGCTCCAGCGGCTCCTCGTGGAGACGGCCCAGCTGCCCGACATCGTCCATCTGGTGGTCACCGACGACCGGGGCAGGGTCCTGGCCCACAGCGAACCGCAGCGCATCGGAGAGATCTACCCGCCCGCCGCGGGCCTGAAGCAGGTCCCCGAACAGGGCCGGCCGGCGTGGCGAAGGGGCTCCGCTCCGGACGGCCGGCCGGTGTTCGAGGTGTTCCGGCGTTTCGTCCCGAGGCCCGGACCCGACGGGCTCCGCCGGCACGGCATGATGCACGGCCCGCAGGGAGACGGCCTGTTCCCCCACCGATCCGAACAGGCGCCCGCGCCCATCATCTTCGTGGGCCTGGACCAGGAACCCTTCGAACAGGCGCGAAGGGAGGAAGCCCGCCACACCGTGGTGATGGCCCT
>CAYYVD010000042.1:12082-21000 GCA_964475045.1 uncultured Desulfobacterales bacterium
CCGGCCTGACCTCGGTTTTCCTCGTCCACGCCTATCGTTCCGCAAGGACCTCTCTGGGCCGCATTCAGGCCTTCTCGGACCACGTGGTGCAGAACCTGCCCGTCGGCCTCGTGGCCCTGGACGCGGAAGGTCGCGTGGCCTCCTTCAACCGGTCGGCCGTGGCCCTCCTCGGCCCTTCCGAGGACCGTGCCCTCGGTGCCGAAGCGGCTGCGTTCCTCCCGCCCGAGCTGAACGCTTTGGTGGACGCCGCACCGGTCGATGCACCCGTGCTCGAGCAGCAGCTCGACTGCACTGCGGGGGACGGCAGGACCGTGCCCCTGGCCGCGAGCGTCAGCACCCTGAAAAGCCCCGACGGGACCGCCACCGGCAAGCTCATCCTCCTTCGCGACCTGACCGAGGTGCAGGCCCTGAAGCGGGAGGTCGAGCGAAGCCGCCGGCTGGCCGCGGTGGGCCGGCTGGCAGGCGGTGTGGCCCACGAGATCCGCAACCCCTTGAGCTCCATCAAGGGGTTCGCCACCTACTTCAAGGAGCGCTACCGGGACGTGGAAGAGGACCGCCGCACGGCGGACATCATGATCCAGGAAGTGGACCGGCTCAACCGGGTGATCAGCCAGCTCCTGGAGTTCGCGCGGCCCATGGCCGTGGACCGAAGGCCCGTTCGTCCGGACGTGGTGGTGCGCCGGGCCTTGAAGCTGGTCGAGGGCCGTGCGGAGGCTCAGGGCATCCGTCTGAAGAGCCGGATTCCAACGACCCGGGTGGTTCCCATGGACGCGGACCGCATGGGGCAGGTCCTTCTGAACCTGCTTCTGAACGGCGTGGAGGCCATGCCGGACGGAGGGACCCTGGAGATCGACGTGGAGATCGACGAAACCGGCCGTGCGGCACGGTTCACGGTGCGTGACACGGGAGAGGGCATCGCCGAGGGGGATCTCCCCCAGGTGTTCGACCCCTACTTCACCACCAAGCCCACCGGGAACGGGCTGGGGCTCGCCGTGGTGCACAAGATCGTGGAGAGCCATGGAGGGGAGCTGCGGGTGCAGAGCGTCGAGGGTGAAGGCACTGCGGTCACCGTCGAGCTGCCCCTGGAGGAAGGCCCATGACGAACAAAACGGACACCGGAAAAGAAGCCGACATTCTGGTGGTGGACGACGACGTCGCGCACCGGACCATGCTGCGCACCCTGCTGGGGGGATGGGGGTACCGGGTTCACGAGGCGGACGACGGGGACACGGCCGTCCGATCGGTGGAGGAGCGAGCCTTCGACCTGGTCCTCATGGACGTACGCATGATCCGGGTCTCCGGTCCCGAAGCCCTCAAGGCCATCAAGGCGCACAACCCCGCCATTCCCGTGATCATCATGACCGCTTACTCCTCCGTTGATACGGCCGTGGAGACCCTGAAGAACGGGGCATACGACTACCTCACCAAGCCCCTGGACTTCGACGAGCTGAAGCACGCCATGGAACGGGCCATGGATCACACGCGGCTTCGAGTGGAGAACCGCCGGCTCCGAGAACGTCTGGGAGAGCACTTCGACCGGCGCAACATCATCGGCCGGAGCGAGCCCATGCTGCGGGTCCTGGAGACCGTGAGCCAGGTGGCCCCCTCCGAGGCCACGGTGCTCATCTCCGGCGAGTCCGGCACGGGAAAGGAGATGATCGCCGGGGCCATCCACCACAACAGCGAGCGGAAGGACGGACCATTCGTCAAGATCAACTGCGCCGCCCTCACCGAGACCCTGCTCGAGTCCGAGCTCTTCGGTCACGAGAAGGGGGCCTTCACGGGCGCCCACCGCAGGAAGGAAGGGCGGTTCCGGCAGGCCCACGGCGGCAGCCTGTTTCTGGACGAAATCAGCGAGACGTCTCCGGCCATGCAGGTCAAGCTGCTCCGGGTGCTCCAGGAGCGGGAGATCACCCGCGTCGGGGGAGAGGACGTGATCCCGGTGGATGTTCGACTGATCGCCGCCACCAACCGGGACCTTCTCCAGGCCATCCAGTCCGGGCGCTTTCGAGAGGACCTGTATTACCGCCTGAACGTGGTCTCCATCCGCATGCCCCCCCTTCGAGAGCGCAGGGAGGACATCCCCCTGCTGGCCCAGCAGTTTCTGGAACGATTCGCCGAGGCCAACGGCAAGGACATTCAGGGGCTCACACCACAGGCCATGGACCGCCTCCTGCGCCATGACTGGCCTGGAAACGTGCGAGAGCTCATGAACGCCATGGAGCGTGCCGTGGTCCTGTCGCGCGGCGCCGTCCTGGACGCCGGAGACATCTCGGCGCCCCCCGGCCCCCCGGGGGAGGACGTTCTAAGCTCCGAAAGCGACCCGTCCAAGGGTTCGTCCCTCGAGGCGCTCGAACGGGCCGCCATCCTGAACACCCTGGAGGAGACCGGGGGAAACAAGAGCGAGGCGGCCCGCAGGCTGGGCATCACGCGAAAAACGCTGCACAAGCGCCTCAAGAAGTATCGAAGCGAGTCTCAAGGCGGTTGAATCCCGGTGGCGGTTCCTGTACAGTGGGTGGCTCGAGCCCCGGGGAATCCTCCGGGCCGGGTTCTCGCCCCGGGTTCGCTCCATCCCGGCAGCAGCCACAGGGGCCGTGACCGAAAGTACACCCGTCAAAGGAGGTTGGTTTCATGGCAAGCGGCACCGTGAAGTGGTTCAACGACGCCAAAGGCTACGGCTTCATTCAGCAGGATGACGGACCGGATGTCTTCGTGCATTTCTCGGCCATCAGCGGCTCCGGGTTCCGGACCCTGACCGAGGGCGAGCGGGTCACCTTCGACATCGAGGAAGGGCCCAAAGGTCCAGCCGCGACGAACGTCGAGAAGGAGTAGGGATCAGCAGGCCAAAGGAGGCCGAGGATGGGCCCGATCCGGCAGACCGGTCTTCTTTTGTTTGTCCTCTCCGCCGCCCTTTCCGTCGCCGGCCCGGTCCATCCCGGCCACGCGGCCGGCCAAACCGGCTATCGGATCGCCACGGTGGCCTGGGCCGGATGGTCCCCCCTGCACGTCGCCGACGAGCAGGGATTCTGGAGGCAGCTGGGCCTCGAGGTGGAGGTCGTGGACTACGACGACCCCATCATCATCCTCGAGGCCATGGAGGCCGGTCGCGTGGATTTCGCCATGGACATGGCGGGGACCCTGGCCGGGATCTACATGGAGGGGGCCCCGGCGGTGGCCCTGGCCGAGACCAACTGGTCCCACGGTGCGGATCGAATCATCATCCGTCCCGGACAGAGCCCGCAGGACCACCTGGGCGGTCCCCTGGGCGTCTTTCTGGACCGGCCCTCCTGCCTCTACTTCCTGGGGCTCTTTCTGAAGACCAGAAACCTCCGCGTCTCCGACTACCGGATCGTGGAGATCAACCCCGAGGACATGGGGGCCCAGTTCGCCGCAGGCAGGCTTCCGCTCATCCTGAGCTACGACCCCTGGGCCCTGAAGGCCGTGCACCAGGAAAACGGCGTCTGCCTCGCCACCTCCGCGGACTTCGAGGGGTGCATCCCCGAGTGCCTGTGGACCTATGCCGGGCGCTTGCAGGAGATCCCTCCGAACGACCTCTCCGGGCTCCTTCGAGGTTGGATCCGGGCTGTGCGGTGGATGAACGACCCGGACCACTGGCCCGAGCTCAAGGAGATCCTCGACCGCCGCACCTATCGGAACCAGCCCCCCTACACCGATGAGGAACTGAAGCGGCTTCTGGCCGGGGTCAAGATCCACACCCCAGCCGAGATGCTCGAACGAAACAAATCGGAAGGAGGCCTCTACGCTTACTTCCGTGCGCTCCGCGCCTTTCTGCACGGAGAGAACCGACTCCAGCGGCCCTTTGAGGTGGAAGACCTCTTCGACAACCGCTTCGTCCTGAAGGCCCTGCGCCTCGAGGGGGACGAACCCTCCGCCGACTGAACGCGCCGCGCGCCGGAGAAGACCCATGCGAACGATTGCCGCGCGCCTGCTCATGGCCTTTCTCTGCGTCATCGTTTTTCTGGTGCTTCAGGCCCTCTCCGCCCGCTTGGTGACCCAGCGGATCACGGAGGTCCAACGAGACGCGCTCTCTCAGGAGCTTCACACCGAGACCCTGCAGGAGCAGCTTGCCGGGGTGCGGTTGACCGTCTTCAAGATCCTGGGCACCATGAATCCCCACGAGATGGACCGTCTTCGGGGGCGCTTCGAGTCGACCGTACCGGGCCTTTCCAAGGACCTTGCGCATCAGGACGTCCCCCCCGCGTTGATCCAGAAGAGCATCGGCCTCTATCGCGACATCATTGCCCTTCACTACGACTTTTCGGTCCGAACGGCCCGGGACCTGATCAACCGGGAGTCCAAGGAGGTCCACGAGCAGATCGTCCGCCGGCTCGAGGAGCGCGGCGTCGAGCTGTCCCGGGCCACCGAGGCCCGTGTCCGGGAAGCCCATCAGAAGGGACAACGAATCTCGGTTGCCCTCCTCCTGTGTGCCCTGGCCGTGGCAGGCGTCTGGGCGATCGTTCTCATGCACAGCCTGACGGATCGACGAAACGCCGAGCAGACCCTGAAGGAGAGCGAGGAGCGCTACCGCCGGCTCGTAGAGCACTCCTTTGACGGCATCGCCATTCACCGGGAAGGCCGCATCGCCTTCATCAACCCGGCCGGGGCCCGGCTCCTGGGCGGCGCCGACCCGGAATCCATCCTCGGCCGGCCTCTGCTCGACTTCGTCCTCCCCGAGTACGGGGACGTGGTGATCCGGCGGGTTCGAGGCGTCGGACATCCTCAACGGGGGGCCAGTCTCATCGAGGAGAAACTCGTGCGCCTGGACGGCGAGGAGCTGGACGCCGAGGTGGCGGCCATCGACGTGACCTACGAAGAACAGCCCGCCGTCCAGGTGGTGTTCCGGGACATCACCGCGCGCAAGGAGACCGAGCGGGCGCTCCGCGAGAGCGAGTCCCGCTTTCGCACCCTGTTCGACCTCTCGCCCCAGGCCATCGCCCTCACCGAGCTCCAGTCGGGCCGGCTGCTGGACGTGAATACCCGTTTCTGCGAGATCACGGGGTATGACAAGGACGTCCTGATCGGACGAACCACCGTGGACCTCTTCTACTCCGAAGAAGACCGGAAGCGGTTCCTGAAGGAGCTCCGGACCTCGGGAGAGGTCCGCGGCCTGGAGATGGACTACGCCGGCCAGGACGGGAACACGATTCAGGCCCTGGTCTTCGCCCGGAAGGTCCAGCTCTCCCAGGGGCGGGTCCTCCTGACCATCTTCGTGGACATGACCCGGCAGAAACAACTCGAGGCCCAGCTGCAGCAGGCCCAGCGGCTCGAGTCCATCGGCACGCTGGCCGGCGGGATCGCCCACGATTTCAACAACCTGCTCATGGGCATTCAGGGACGGGCCTCTCTGATGCTGGCCGATCTGGACCCATCCCACCCCCATCACGAGCACCTGCGAAGCATCGAGGCCCATGTGCGCAGCGCCTCCGACCTGACGCGCCAGCTCCTCGGTTTCGCCCGGGGCGGCAAGTACGAGGTGAAACCCGTCGACCTGAACGCGCTCGTCCGTCGCAGTGCCGACATGTTCGGCCGCACCCGCAAGGACATTCGCATCGTCATGGACCTCATGGACCGTCTGCCGGCCGTCGAGGCCGATCAGCGGCAGATCGAGCAGGTCCTGTTCAATCTCTTCGTGAACGCTTCGCACGCCATGGTCCGGGGAGGAGAGATCCGGATTCAGACCGGCGACATGTTGCTGGACGAAAAAGCGGCCGACTCGCACCAGGCCGATCCAGGGCGGTACGCCCATTTTACCGTAGCCGACACCGGGGTCGGAATGGATCAGGCGACGCTTCAGCGCATCTTCGACCCGTTCTTCACCACCAAGGAGATGGGACGGGGAACCGGACTGGGGCTGGCTTCGGCCTACGGCATCGTCAAGAATCACGGGGGGTTCATCGAGGTGTCCAGTGCACCCGGCCGCGGATCCGTCTTTTGCGTCCACCTGCCGGTTACGGACCGGGACGTGGAGGTCCCCGCCGCGGTCGAACGCGACCTGTCCACCGGCAGCGGGACGGTCCTGCTGGTGGATGATGAGGACGTGGTGGCGGAGGTGGGGCTGCGCATGATCGAGAAGCTGGGATACCGGGGTCTTCTGGCCCGAAGCGGCCAGGAGGCCCTGAAGATCTACGAGCAGGAAGGTGACCGAATCGATCTGGTGGTGCTGGACATGGTGATGCCGGGTATGGGAGGGGGGGAGACCTTCGACCGCCTACGCCGGCTGGACCCGGAGGTGCGGGTGGTCCTGTCGAGCGGGTACAGCTTGAACGGGCGCCCCATGGACATCCTGAACCGAGGCTGCAAGGGATTCATCCAGAAGCCGTTCGACCTGCACGACTTGTCCGCCGGCCTGAAGCAGGCCCTCGAGTGAGACCGCCCGATTCAGCCCGGGGACCCCTTGAAAACCCGATGGAGCCGCGGGACGAATCCCTTGAAAACGCCGGAGATTCGGGACAACTGGAGGGACAGGTTTTCTTTGACATCCGTCCTGCTTTCAGGTAATGCGTTTTGTGAAATCATCCACAAGATTGTTCGAAAACGATTCGGCTCGAGAAGGCTCAAACATGTTCGAAACATTCATTTTCGTGGAGGTTTGAGGTGAAAACGATCAAGACCAAGGACCTGATGGTGCCCCTCGACGAGTACGCCACGGTCCCGGTGGAGGCCACCCTGTTCGAGGCTGTCACGGCCCTCGAAAAGGCCCAGGAGGAGCTCGACCGCTCGCGGTACCTCTACCTTCACCGTGCCGTGCTCGTGTACGACGAGAACGACCACATCGTGGGGAAAATCAGCCAGATGGACGTCCTCAAGGCCCTGGAGCCCAGGTACCGTGAGATCGGGGATCCGTCCTCCCTATCCAGGGCGGGGTTCAGCAGCAGCTTTCTGAGGGACATGCTCCAGCAGTACTCCCTCTGGGACAAACCGCTGGCCGACATCTGCAGCAAGGGCGCAGACATCAAGGTGAAGGACTTCATGTCCAAGCCCTCCGAAGGCGAGTACGTGGACGAGGAGGCCGCGCTGGAGGAGGCCATCCACATGCTCGTCATGGGTCACCACCACTCGCTCCTGGTGACCCGGGGAGGAAGCATTGTCGGCATCCTTCGGCTGACCGACGTGTTCAACGAGATCTTCCAGCGTATGAAGGCCTGCCAGCTGTAGCCGGACCGACACGAGCACGAATCGCATCCCCGAAGGAGGGTTGAACCCATGAGTCACGACATCGAGCACGATACCGGTGGAGGTGGCGGCATCCTGGCGAACAAGGTGCTGTGGCTCTGCATCGGAGCAGGAATCTTCATCCTGATCGCATTCATTCTGCCCACGCCCCAGAGCGTCATCGAGACCGTAGACAAGTACGGGTTCGCACAGCAGATGATCGAGTGGGAGGTGGCCCACGATGTGGAAGGGGCGGCCCACCAGACCATGGTGGTGCTGGGCCTCATCCCCATGGCCATCATCTTCTTCGCCACCGAAGCCATCCCCATCGGCCTCACGGGCATCCTGATGCCCATGCTCGCCTACTTTCTCCACCTGCTGCCTCGAAGCATGATCGGAAAGACCTTTGCCGGGGACGCGCCCATGTTCCTCCTGGGCGTCCTGGCCATGGGCGTGGCCGTGGTGGACGTGGGGTTCCACAAACGGCTGGCCGCGTGGCTCCTGGGCTGGACCCGGGGGTTCATGGTGCCCATCTTCGTCCTCTGCATCAGCATGGCCGTGGTGGGCTCGTTCATCTCAGCCCACGCCATGTGCGCCTTCATGACCCCGGTCATGGCCGCGGTCTACTTCGGGGCCGTGGCGGCCAACAGCAAGGGGGACCGGATCGAGCACGATCCGGCCCTGGCCAAGTTCCTCCTCTTCGCCCTCTGCTTCTCCCTGAACGTGGGGGGCGTGGGATCCCCCGCAGCCGGCGGGCGGAACGTGATCATGATGGGGTTCTGGAGCGAGTACAACGTCCCCATGGACTTCTTCACCTGGATGAAGTACGGCCTGCCCCTGGTGCCCATTATGGGCCTCATGGTGGCCGTCTACATGCTCGTGCTCTTCGGCCGGAAGGTCAAGACCAGGGACCTGACCCCGGGGCTCGCCGCCATCAAGGACGAGACCCGCAAGATGGGCAGGATGACCTACGCCGAGTACGTCACCTTCGGGATGCTGCTCCTGATCCTGGTCCTCTGGATCCTCGGGGGCGAGGAGCTGGGCCTGGGCGGCCCGGCGCTCCTCGCCCTACTGATTCCGGTGATCTTCCGCACCACCGACTGGAAGAAGATCCTGAACGGCATCTCCTGGGACGCCTGGTTCATGTACTGCGGCGCCCTGACCCTGGGCGCGCTCCTCAAGGAGAGCGGCGCGGCCATGTGGCTCGCCCAGAGCTTTCTCGATATCCTGGGCGCCGTGGGCATGAGCTCCGGGTTCGGCCTCTGGGTGGGGCTGAGCGGCCTTTCCGGACTGATGACCAACTTCATGTCCGACGCCGGCACCACGGCCCTGCTGGGACCCATCGTCATCCCCATGGGCATCATGACCGGCGTGCCCGGCGAGCCCTGGGCCGTGGGCCTGGCCGTAGCCTTTGCCACCAGCTTCGCCCACTTTCTCATCGTGGGCACCCCGAACAACGCCATCGTCTACGGCCTGGGCGTGTACCCGGACACGGGGGAGAAGATGATCCATCCCATGGACTTCATCAAGTACGGGTTCGTGCTCTGGGTCCTCTGCATGGCGGTGATGTGGGTCGTCGGATTCCTGATCGTCTACAACCTGGTGGGGTTTCCCGAGGGGATCCTGGAAACGGCCAGGGGGGTCATGGAAGGCGGGTCGTAGCAGCGTCCTCCCCCCGGGGGACATGCGTCCCCGGGGGGAGTTTCGCCGCCCTGTCCGGTCCGTTTACAGCCTGCAAAAAAGCC
>CAYYVD010000043.1:0-20865 GCA_964475045.1 uncultured Desulfobacterales bacterium
CCTCATGAACGCCGGCAGCGCCCTGGGCCAGCTGAGCGCCTGCTTCGGCACCCCGGTCCACGACACCACGGAGTCCATCTTCGACGCCCTGAAGAACACGGCCCGAATCCAGCGGACCGGCGGCGGCACGGGCTTCTCGTTCTCCGAGCTGCGGCCGCGCGGGGATATCGTGGCCTCCACGGCCGGCGAGGCCTCGGGACCGGTGTCCTTCATGGAGATCTTCGACTGCGCCACCCAGCACATCCGCCAGGGAGGAAAGCGCCGGGGCGCGAACATGGGCATCCTGCGGGTGGACCACCCGGACATCGAGTCCTTCATCGACGCCAAGCTCCAGGGAGACCGGCTCGGGAATTTCAACCTGTCCGTGTCCGTGACCGACGGGTTCATGGAGGCGGTCCGGCGAGACGATCCTTACGACCTGATCCATCCCCGCACGGGCGAGCCGGCCGGGACGCTTCGGGCCGCGCGGATCTTCGAGAAGATCACCCGGGCCGCCTGGAGCAGCGGGGACCCGGGCCTGCTGTTTTACGACGCCGTCAACCGGGCCAACCCCACCCCCCAGCTGGGGGCGATCCAGGCCACCAACCCCTGCGGCGAGATTCCCCTGCTGCCGTACGAGTCCTGCAACCTGGGCTCCATCAACCTGGCCCGGATGGTCCGATCGAAAGGCCGGGAAGCCGAGCTGGACTGGGACTGGCTCAGGGCCCTGACCCGCACCGCGGTCCGGTTCCTGGACGACGTCATCGAGGTGAACCGGTACCCGGTGCCGGAGCTCGACCGCATGGCCCGGGGCAACCGCAAGATCGGTCTCGGGGTGATGGGGTTCAGCGAGATGCTCATCCGGCTGGGCCTCTCCTACGACTCGGACGAGGCGGTGGACATGGGGGAGGCCGTCATGAAGGCCGTCTGCAACGAGGCCCTCGAGGCCTCCCGGGAGCTGGCCGCGGAACGGGGTGTGTTCGAGCAGTGGCCGGGCAGCGTATACGAGGCCCGGGGCCTGAAGGTCCGCAACGCCACCCGCACGGCCATTGCGCCCACCGGGACCATCGGCATCATCGCGGGCACCAGCCCCAGCATCGAGCCCCTCTTCGCCCTGGCCTACCGGCGCAGCCACGTGCTGGGCGGCAAGACCCTGGACGAGGTCAACCCCTTGTTCCGGGAGCTGGCCGAGGGGCACGGTCTGGACGTGGACGAGCTGGTGGACCGAGTCCTCAAGAGCGGACGCCTCTCCGAGGTGGATGGGGTGCCCGAGTCCCTGAAGCACCTTTTCGTGACCGCTCTGGAGATCCCTTTCGAGCGGCACCTTCGAATGCAGGCCGCCTTCCAGAGGCACACGGAGAACTCGGTCTCCAAGACCGTGAACCTCCACGAGGAGGCCACGCCGGGGGACGTGGGGCAGACCTATCTTCGGGCCTGGGAGCTGGGCCTCAAGGGCATCACCGTGTACCGGTACGGCAGCCGCACCGGTCAGGTCCTGGAGCTCGGGGCGGAGGAGCGAGGCTATCATTACGACCACGGCGCCCGGTGCGACCCGGAGGAGTGCAAGGTGTGAACGGGCTCGAGTCAGGAGGCCTCGGCCGAACGGTTTCGGGGCCGGATCTCGTCCCCCGGCCCACTGTCCTCCAGGATCTCGTAGTGGTAGAGAAACTCGCCCCTCTGCTTCTCGAACCCCCTGGAACGAAGGCCGTGGGCATTGTGGCGATCCGGGGCGTCGAGGGAGCGGATCCAGTCTCGAAGCCGGCCGCCCACCTCGCTCACCCGCCGGCCGATGGGCACCGTGGTGGGCACAGTAAAGGTCTTTCGCTTGGTCATGTTCCTCCTCCTCGTATGGTTGCGGAACCTGAAGTGTGCTGCATGCGGTTTCATCTCCACTGTAAGCGCGGCCCGCAGGTTCGTCCATTGGGAAAATCCTGATTTTTCCCTCAGATCTTTCCGGAGGGTCCTTCCTGACGCTTCACGGCTTCGATGGCATTCTGTTCTGGATTCTTGTGCAGGATCAAAAGGAGAGCCATCCACCCTCAGGAAACCTCGGCGGAGGTCACGGATGCGGATCCCGAGAGAGACATGTTTGGAACACGCGGGATGCTGGGAAGGGCCGATGGCTTTGTCTTCAATTCTGTGGTAGTCTTGGTCCCTTCACGTCAGGCCGTTGCACCCCAAGACAGCCAAGGAGCGCCATGAACCGGGACGAGGAGAACCGGCCGGAGCCGGGCTCCGGAAAAGCAAGCCCCGAGGGAGACGAAAAGCACCCCGAGCAGGCCCGGGCCGAGGCCGAGGAGGAGCGGACCCGCCGGGAGTCCACGCCCGAAGGGTCTGAGGGGACCGAGGCGCCCTCTTCCGATCGAAAGGCAGAGGACTCGGAGGCGACGGGTCCCGCGCCCGAGGAGGAGGAGGAAAAGCCCTTTCCCATCGTGGGCATCGGTGCCTCGGCCGGGGGGCTGGAGGCCCTCGAGACCTTCTTCAGCGCCCTCCCCGAAAAGAGCGGGCTGGCCTTCGTGGTGGTCACCCACACGGACCCGAAGCAGCAGTCCCTGCTGCCGGAGCTCCTTCGAAAGAAGGCCGCCATGCCGGTGGACCAGCTGGAGGACGGCACCCCTCCGAGCCCGGACCGGGTGTTCCTGCCGCCTTCGAACCGGGACGTGGTCCTGGATCAGGGGGTGTTCCGGCTGCGGCCCCGGCCCGCAGACGCCCAGGTGCACATGCCCGTGGACCTGCTCCTCAAGCACCTGGCCGCAGAACGCGGCCGCATGGCGGCCTGCATCATCCTCTCGGGCACCGGGACCGACGGCACCCAGGGGTTGCGGCTGATCAAGGAGCAGGCCGGACTAGCCATGGTCCAGGACCCGGAGACCTCCCGGCATGCGGGCATGCCTCGCAGCGCCATGGACACGGGCCTGGTGGACCTTGTGCTCCGCCCGGAGGAGATGCCCGACCGGCTGATCCAGTACTTCCAGCACCACGCGGCCATTCGTCCGGCCGCCGAGGCGCGGGAGGAGGAGCCCGATCCCCTGCGCCGCATTCTGGCGTTTCTGGCCAACCGCACCCGCCAGGACTTCTCCCTGTACAAGGAGAACACCATGGAGCGCCGCGTCGAGCGGCGCATGACCATCACGGGCAGCAAGGATGCCTCCGCCTACCTCCAGGTGCTGCACCGCGACCCCGATGAGGTCCGGCACCTGTTCCAGGACCTGCTCATCGGCGTGACCAGCTTCTTTCGGGACCGGGAGGCCTTCGAGTTTCTGCGCCGTCAGATCCTGCCCGACCTGGTGGCCCGGGACGACGAACGGCCGCTCCGGGTCTGGACCCCGGGCTGCGCCACGGGCGAGGAGACCTACTCCTTGGCCATCCTGCTTCAGGAGTGCCTGGAGGAGGCCGAGTCCATTCGGAAGCTCCAGGTCTTCGGCACGGACATCGACCCCCGGGCCGTGGAGAAGGCCCGGCAGGGAAGCTATGTGCAGAACATCGCGGCCGACGTGAGCCCGGAGCGCCTCAAGCGGTTCTTCACCAAGGAGGACAGCCGGTACCGGGTCAAGCCCGAGATTCGCGAGCTGGTGGTGTTCGCCGAGCAGAACCTGCTGGAGGACCCGCCCTTCTCCAGCCTGGACCTGCTGGTCTGCCGCAACCTCCTCATCTACCTCAAGCCCGAGGCCCAGAACCGGTTGATCCCCCTGTTCCACTATGCCCTGAGGCCCGAGGGCATCCTGTTCCTGGGGGGCTCCGAGAGCGTGGGCCGGCACCAGGAGCTCTTCGGGGTGGTGAGCAAGCAGCACAACGTCTACCGCAAGAAGGACCACCAGGTCCGGCCCCAGGTCCAGTTCCCCACGGGCTCGAGACGCCTGGAGCGGCCCGGAGAACCGGAGAAAGAGGACCGGAAGGCTCCCGAGCGCGAGACCAGCGTGGCCCAGGCCGCGGAGCGGGTGATCCTGGCCGAGCACACCCCTCCCAGCGTGGTGGTGAGCGAGGAGGGGGAGATCCTCCACTTCCACGGGCGCACGGGCAAGTACCTGGAGCCCGCCTCCGGAGAGCCCACCCTCCAGATGGCGGACATGGCCCGGGAGGGCCTGCGGTTCGCCGTGCTCTCGGCCATGCGCCGGGCCCGCGAACGGAACGAGGAGGTTCGCCAGCAGGACGTGCGGGTGAGGACCAACGGGGACACCCTGCGCATCGACCTGGTGGTGCAGCCCCTGAAGGACCCGCCCCTCCAGGGCTGCCAGCTCATCCTCTTCGAGGAGCTTCCCGAGCAGGCTGAAACGAAGGAGCCCGGGGACAAGCCCGACGGGGAAGGTGATGCGGAGCGCGTGGAGGAGCTGGAGCAGGAGCTCATGCGGGTGCGCCAGGACTACCGGAGCGCCATGGAGGAGCTTCAGAGCTCCAACGAGGAGCTGCGCTCCTCCAACGAGGAGCTCCACTCGTCCAACGAGGAGCTCCAGAGCGCCAATGAGGAGCTGGAGAGCTCCCGGGAGGAGCTCCAGTCCCTGAACGAGGAGCTCAACACGGTGAACAGCGAGCTCAACAGCAAGATGGAGGAGCTTCGGGAGGCCTACAACGCCGTCAACTCGGTGCTCAACAACACCCGGATCGCCATCGTGTTCCTGGACAAGGACCTCCAGGTGACCCGGTTCACGCCCGAGGCCAACGAGCTCCTCAACCTGATCGACTCGGACGCGGGCCGGCCCATCGACCACGTGAACCACAATCTGGAGTACGAGGACCTGGCCGGCCCCGCCCGCCGGGTGCTGAGGGACCTCTCGAACGTGGACGAGGAGGTTCAGGATCAGGACGGGCACTGGTATCGCATGCGGATCATGGTGTACCGCCCCGAGGACGGGATCATCGAGGGGGTGGTGCTCACCTTCATCAACATCGACGCCCAGAAGCAGGCCCAGGAGGAGCTTCGGGAGCGGGGCGAGCAAGCCGTGTCCTCGGCCAGAAGGTACGCCCAGTCCATCGTGGACACGGTGAGTGAGAGCCTGCTGGTGCTGGACGGCGACCTGCGGGTGGTCTCGGCCAACCGCAGCTTCTACCGCACCTTCGCCACCAGCGCCGACACCACCGAGGGAGAGAACGTGTTCGATCTGCAGGACGGCGGCTGGGACATTCCCGAGCTGCGCACCCTGCTTCGGGACGTACTGGAGCAGGAGCGCGTGTTCGAGGACTACCGGGTGGAGTACACCTTTCCCGGGGTCGGGTTCAAGCGGATGCTGCTCAATGCCCGAATGCTTCAGGACGAGCAGGAAGGACCCCGGATCCTGCTGGCCTTGGAAGACCGCACCGGCGAGAACCCGGAACAGGAGCGGACATGAGCCCCGACGGACACACCAGCAACCGATTCCGGGAGCTCCGCTCCAGGGCCGAGGCGCTCCTGGCCGGGCGGGGAGACCCGGGCGGCGGCGAGTCCGAACTTCCCCGTCTGATCCACGAGCTCGAGGTGCACCAGATCGAGCTGGAACTTCAGAACCAGGAGCTGAGGCAGGCCCAGGCGGAGCTGGAGGCCTCCCGGGACCGGTTCGCCGATCTGTACGAGTCCGCGCCCGTGGGGTACGTGACCCTGAACGCCCAGGGTCTGATCGAGCGGGCCAACACGGCGGCCCACGAGATCCTGGGGTTCGAGCACCAGATGCCGGGGACGCCCCTTTCCCGGTTTCTCGACCGGGAGGACCATCCGGTCTTCTACCGGTACCTGAACGAGCTGGCCGGGCGCGAGCGGCGTCCGGATCCCGTGGAGGTCAGGGTCACGACCCCCGGGGTGCCCAGCTGGGCCCGGCTCGAGGCCGCGGTGGAGCGGCAGGGGGACGGGTCGGTGAGGTCCTGGCGGGTGGCCCTGGCAGACGTCACCCGGCGCAGGCGGGCGGAGGAGGACCTGAAGCGCGCCGAGGAGCGGGCCCGGAACGAGAGCGAGGCCCGCCGCCGCCTGGCCGGACGCCTGGTGGACCTGCTGGAGGAGGACCGCCGCCGCCTGGCCATGATGCTCCACGACGAGGTGGGTCAGGAGCTCAGCGGGGCCAAGATGGAGATCGAGATCGCCCGGCGGGACGCCTCCCCGGACTCGAAGCTGCTCCGCCGCCTGGACCGGGCGGCCCGAATTCTCGGGGAGGCCATCGTCTGTCTGCGGGACACCGGCCGGGAGCTCCGTCCCCCCAGCCTGGACGTGCTCGGCCTGGTCCCGGCCCTTCGGTCCCTCGGCCGGCGAGCCCCCAGCGCAGGCTGCCGGGTGCGCCACTTCTTCAAGGACGTGCCCGAGACCCTGGAGGACCACCTGCAGTCGACCGTGTTCCGGATCGCCCAGGAGGCCGTGGCCAATGCCGTCCGGCACTCGGGGTGCAGCGAGGTCCACCTGAGCCTGACCGTCCGGGACCAGGCCCTGCACCTCACGGTAGAGGACGACGGATGCGGGTTCGTGTGGGAGGAGGCCGTGTCCGAGGGCTCTGGAAGGGGCCCCCTGGGCCTCCTGATCATGCGGGAGCGCGCCGTGTTCGCCGGGGGCAGCCTGGAGGTGGACTCGACCCCGGGGAGGGGCACCCTGGTGACGGCGAAGGTTCCCCTGACCCCTCCCCCGGGCGGGCCGGGAACGGAACCCGCAGGCCTCGACCCCACCTGAAAGGAGCGCCCATGGCCAAGCCCTCACCCTGGACCGTTGTCATCGCCGACGACCACGACGTGGTGGTGGAAGGCATTCGTAGCGCCCTTTTCGGCCGCCCGGAGTTTCGGGTGGCGGGCACGGCCGCCGACGGATGGGACGCCGTGGAGCGCACCCGGACCCTGCAGCCCCACATCCTGATCCTGGACATATCCATGCCCGGCATGAAGGGGCCGGAGATCGCCCACCAGGTGCGGGAGGTGGCGCCGCGGACCCGGGTGGTGGTGTTCAGCATGCACGCGGAGCCCGAGTTCATCCTGTCCTTGTTCCGGGCGGGGATCTCCGGGTACGTGCTCAAGGAGGAGACCGTGGAGACCCTGGTGGACACCCTGGACACCGTTCGAAACGGGGGCACCTACTACAGCAAGGTCGTCACGGACATCGTCCACGAGCACATGATGGAGCTGGAGACCGGCGACGGCAAACCGGCCGCCTACGTGCAGGACGGGCTCGCCCGGCTGAGCATTCGGGAGAAGGAGATCTTTCCGCTCCTGGCCGACGGCATGACCGTCAAGGAGATCGGCGACCGACTCTGCATCAGCCCCAAGACCGTGGAGTCCCACAAGTACAACATCTATGAGAAGCTGGGAGCCCGGTCGGTGGCGGACCTGACCAAGCTGGCCGTGCGCAAGGGGCTCCTGGAGGTGTGACGAGGGACACGCTCCCGAGATTCCCCAGGGGAAAACCAGGGTTCTCCCGATAGACAGTCCTTTCCCCACCCCCTATGCTGGAATCAACATGCAGCACCATCCCGAACCGCACCGAAGCCTCATGCGAGGAGGCCCCATGCAGACCATCGTCCTTCGAAGCCGTGGCCCCGAGGCCGACCCCCTGCTGGTGGACGTGCTCCGGCGCCTCTTTCCCGAGTGCGAGATCCAGCTGATCCCGGCGGACAACCCGGCAGACGACTGGTGGCCCGGGTCTTCCGCCATGGATTCTCCTTCGAACCCTTCGCGCTCCTCGCGGTTTTCGTAGTTTTTTCTCTTTTCTTCTTTCCTTCTTCGTGGCCTTCGTGGTGAGCCGGGAGTTTTCCGAGCCCTTCCCGTGGCCGATCCTGAGAGATCCTCCAGCCTCGTTTTCCGGAATTTCCCGATGCACAACCCGGTTTCTCCCGATGGACGGGGGCTCGCACCGCGCCTACAATGGAGTCAACAAGATCGGCGATGTCCCCGGGGCGCACCCCGGGAACACAAGAACCCGTTCGACCCATGAAAGGCGGGACATGACCCGAATCCTGGTCGCAGATCCCGAGGAAGCCATGCGCATTCTTCTGCGCGAGGAGCTTCTGGAGGAAGGGTACGACGTGCTGGAGACCCCCCGGAGCAGCTGAAGGAACGACTGGAGACCGACCGGCCGGGCCTGGTGCTCATGCGAGCGGAGGGATGCACCCGCCTG
Source organism: uncultured Desulfobacterales bacterium (assembly GCA_964475045.1). GTDB lineage: Bacteria > Desulfobacterota > DSM-4660 > Desulfatiglandales > HGW-15 > JAIPEI01. The sequence continues at coordinate 8,033 of CAYYVD010000043.1, forward strand.
CGCCTGGCCGGGCTTCGCGCCATCGGCCTCCCCGTCCTGGTGTACGGCCTGCAGCCTTGGGGTCTCGAGGCGCATCCGTGGACCGAGGGGGTCGGGGTGGCGGACGCCGCCTTCGACCTGAAGCGGATCAAGGCCAAGATCCGTGAGATGCTGCGCGGGCCGAGTACCGCCGATCGCCTGCAACCTGCGGCCCGTGATGCCCTGCCGCATCAGTTGCAGTTCAACTTTACCGGCTGGAAAGGAGACTGAATGCAACCCTCGATCGACCACCCCACACGGGTCCTTCTGGTGGACGACGACGAGTCCATTCGGATCATGCTCGGAGAGCTCTTGGTCCGGGAGGGGTTCACCGTGTTTCTGGCCGCGGACGGTATGGAGGCCGCCTCCCTGGTGGAGGAGCTCGGGCTGGACCTCGTCCTGACCGATCACAACATGCCTCGTATGGACGGTTGGGAGCTGGCGCTCTTCATCCGCCGCCGTCTCCCCAGGCTTCCGATCCTGCTCGTCAGCGGAGACCCGGACGGGTTGTCCCGGGCGCGTGATCCCAGGAACCCCTTTGACGGGGTGCTGGCCAAACCGTTTCAGATGAAGGCTCTCTTGTCCATGATACACGCCCTCCCCCCAGGAGGCCCTCAACCGGAGATGACACCCCATGGCCCAGAACTTCCACGTGCGCATCAACCGTGGCCCGAATAGCCTGCATCTCTACCCGGAGGGCGAGTTCGACGGATCCTCGGCCAGTGTCCTGGTGCACACCCTGGAGACCCATCGCAACGGCTGCGGCCGGATCGTGGTGCACACCGACGGGCTGACCCGCATCCATCCGTTCGGAGCGGCGGTGTTTCAGAATCACCTCCTGCGCATTCAGGACGGGTCCGCCACCGTGGTCTTCGCCGGAGAGAACCGGCATCGCATCGCCCCGGAGTAGCCTTCAGGTCGCCCTGCTCGAGGCATGGAGAGCATGCGGCAAGGCATCAACACAGCGGGTTCCGGAAGACCTGGGAAAACAAAGGAGTGTGCCATGGACAAGGTCATTGATCGTCTTCTCTCCAAGCTCTGCAACCGGGGTCTGACGGACCGCGAGGTGCCCTGGCTCGTGCGGGACGTGCTGAACATCCTCAACCACAACCCTGTTTTCACCCTGGAGCACCTCAACTGGAAGCTCGCCGCCCTGGGCTGGGACAAGGACCTCTTGGACGGACATGTGCTCGAGCTCATGCTCTACTTCATCGAGGACGACGTGAAGTCCGTGCCGGCCGAGGCTCATGTCCTCCACTGAGCGACCGGCTCACTCGATCCGCCCCATGAACGGCAGGGGTGCTCTGCGCTCGACGTCCCCTGCGGGAAAGGAACACACCATGGCATCCAATTACAAACGCTTCACCATTCTCCTTGCGGACAGCGATCCGGACGAGTACTACCTGCTGCGCGACGCACTGGAGGAAAACGGTTACCCGGGACGGCTGGCCTACGTATCGGACGCCGAGGAGCTCATGACCCACCTTCGAAGCGGGCAGGTCCGCCCCTCCATCATCCTCATGGAGCCCAACGAGCTCGGCCGCAACGGCGTGAACCCCCTGGCCGAGCTTCGAAAGGATCCGGACCTCCAGCACATCCCGGTGGTGGTCATGACCACCATCTCGGAGCCCGACGACGTGGGGCGAAGCTACGCGCTGGGTGCTCGATCCCACATCGGCAAGCCCCTGACCTTCGAGGACCAGGTGCGCGTGGTAGGGACCCTGCTGTCCTATTGGATGGAGGCGGTGATCCTTCCGGAGCAACCCTGTCCGGTCCAGGGCCGTGCGCCCGCCCCCCGGCCGGCCACCCTGGAGCCGGGCGTGGCCGTCTGACCCCTCGGGACCGCCGCCGTTTTCGATCCTCACGGGATCGGCGCATTGCTCCGCTTCAAGATCTGATCGAGGCGGTGTGACATCATGTGATTGACAAGGTTTTTCGTACTCATACTTGCCGACGCCATATCCCTGCGAGCGAAAAAACCCGAGCACGAGTACCGCTTTTCTGAGTACGAGTGCGAGCACGAACACGGAAGAAGCGGAATCCCAACCGGATGCACTGGACGCTCAGTCCTCGCGCCGGTGATCCTGGACGGTTCCGTGCCCGGCCCAAAAGGAGGCCGCGGGAAGAAGCACGCAGAAGAGCAATGGGAGAGCGTTCCATGAAGAAGACCGTCAGAGACGTGGAGGTGTCCGGAAAACGGGTGCTGGTTCGATCGGACTTCAACGTCCCCCTGGAGAAGGGGGAGATCACGGACGACGCCCGGATTCGGGCCAGCCTCCCCACCGTGCCCTACCTCGCGCAGCAGGGGGCCCGGCTGATCCTCTGCTCCCACCTGGGGCGCCCCAAGGGTGAGGTCCAGGAAGACCTGCGGCTGACCCCGGTGGCCCGCCGGCTCTCCCAGCTCCTGGACCGGGAGGTGACCCTGCTGGAGGACTGCGTGGGCGAGCCGGTCCGCAGCGCGGTGGAGGCCATGCGGGAGGGCGAGGTGGTCCTGCTGGAGAACACCCGGTTTCACCCCGGGGAGAAGCAGAACGATCCGCAGTTCGCCGGGAAGCTGGCCGCACTGGCGGACCTCTTCGTGAACGACGCCTTTGGAACCGCGCACCGGGCCCACGCCTCCACCGAGGGGGTGGCGCGGCACATCCCCGGAGTGGCCGGCCTGCTCATGGAGCAGGAGATCGCCCGGCTCACGCCCATTCGGGACGGCGCCGAGCCTCCGTTTGCGGCCGTCCTGGGAGGGGCCAAGATCAGCGGCAAGATCGGCGTCATCGAGCAGCTGCTCGACCGGCTGGACCTGCTGCTGACCGGAGGCGGGATCGCCAACACCCTGCTGCGGGTGGGCGGCGTGGAGACCGGACGATCCCTGGTGGAGGAGGAGCAGCTGGAGACCGCCGCGCGCATCGCGGACCGGGCGGGCGGCCGCCTCGTGCTTCCCGTGGACCTGGTGGTGGCCCGGGACCTGGAGTCCGGGGCGGACCGGCGCACCGTGTCCGTGGGCGAGGTCTCGAAGGACGCCATGATCCTGGACGTGGGACCCGACACCCTGGAGCGGTACCGCAGCAAGCTGGACGGAATCCGGACCGTGGTCTGGAACGGGCCCCTGGGGGCCTTCGAGCACCCGCCCTTCGACCAGGGCACCGTGTCCATGGCCGGGATTCTCGCCGACCTGTCCGCCGAAACCGTGGTGGGCGGCGGGGACACGGGCGCGGCCGTGGCCCGGGCCGGTGTCACGGATCGCATGTCCCACGTCTCCACCGGCGGGGGCGCTTTTCTGACCTTCATTCAGGGCGACCCCCTACCCGGAGTGGCGGTGGTCCAGGACCGGTAGGCCGGGCTTTGCCACGGACGACTTCGTGCTCTTCGTGGTGCGTGGGTCCCTGCGAGCACCTGGACGGCGGGGCCGTTCACCCCCTGCCCTTTCTCGGCGGCCTCGACCCGGACGACCGCATCCTGGCCATCCTGAGCAAGCCCGAGGGCGCCGAGATCCACCTGGTGGGCTTCTGGGGGAAGCTCTTGTTCCGGCGGTACTTCCGCCATCACGACTGGATGGAGGAGAAGCTCGCGCTGGCCGAGCGGCACTACCAGGAGCACGTGGCCTTTCTGGAGCAGGAAGCCCGGGGCGACCCCCCGCGGGCCGTGGTCATCCACCCGGAGAACCCGACCCCGGCCGGCTTTCTCACCCGCAACGCGCGCAAGCTCAACCGGACCATCGATCTGGGCTACCGCCAGGTGGAGACCCTGGAGTCCGAGATCGCTCGGTTCTCAACTCCGGCACCAGACAGGACCAGCCCCCCGCGCCTCGGGCGCGGGGGCTGGTTAATCCCCTTGAGTTATACGCAGCGTCATGTTAGTCTGCGTATAACTCGACACGAAGCGAGGGCCCCGTGGAAAGACTTCCGCTCGAGACCCAGACCCTGTATGCCGAATTGATGGAACACCTCACGGGCAATGAGGCGCAACGCACCATCGGTCACGTCCCGGGGTGCTTCACCGTGAAGACCGTCAAAGGCAACCCCTACTACTACTACCAGTATTCGGAACCCGGCGGAAGGGCACGACAGTGCTATGTCGGCCGGAAAACCGAGGAACTCGATCGCGTCGTCGAGCGGTTCCAGGCTGAGCGTCGGCTGATCCACGTGGAATCTTCACGCATTCAAAGGCTCTGCGCCCTACTTCGAGCGGGAGGGGCCTTGACCACGGATACCGTTTCCGGTCGCGTTTTGAAAGCGCTGGCCGACAGCGGCGTCTTCCATCTCGATGGTGTGCTTCTGGGAACGCATGCTTTCTTGATCATGGGCAACCTTCTGGGAGTGCACTGGGATCACGCAGCCATGCGTACCCAGGACATTGATATCGGCGGAACGCAGCACATGAGCGTCGGGCTGCCGGACCTGAAAGCGAACGTGCCCGAGGCGCTGGAAGGCCTGGAGATGGGCTTTGTCCCCGTCCCGCCGTTCAATCCCAAGGACCCGTCGACATCGTTCCGTGTTCGGAGGAATCCTGTCCGCGTGGATGTGCTCACACCGGAGCGGCGTCCGGGCAGGGAGCGTACCGTCTTCATCCCTCGATTCAATGTCTCCGCTCAACCCCTCCGTTTCCTGGACTTTCTCATGTCCGAACCGGTCAGGGGTGCCGTGATCGACGGAGGGGGCGTCCTGGTCAACGTCCCCCAGCCGGCCCGTTTTGCGCTTCACAAGCTGATGGTTTCCTGCGAGCGTGATGTCACCGCCCAGACAAAGGTCGCAAAGGACCTCGCTCAGGCGGCTCAGCTGCTGGAAGTGCTCATGGACGAGAGACCGGGTGATTTGTCCCTGGCCTGGGAAGCCGTGGCAAGACGCGGGACGGGCTGGGTCAAGCGGGTGCGCAGGGCCTTGAAGGCACCGGCCGGGGACCAGGAGGACGCTTTCGAGAAGGCGGCCGCCTTTCTGGGGCTGTGAGCGGTTCCCGGCTCGGTTCCCATAGATCGCCGTGATCTCTTCGGCAAGAGCCTATGAAAGCGCTTCATGGGGGCATCCCCTGGGAGCCAGCCATGCAGGCCGGGATATTCGGAGCCACCTACAGGCTACGCAGGACACGCCGCAGAGCCCTTCCGGCATGAGATCGCGCGGTTCTTCCAGGATGCGGCTCCCTCGGACCGGCATCATCGCCCCGCATGGGCCCGGTTTTCCCCGCAATTACAGGCTTCACCCCATGGACCCCCTCGTCCTCTTCTCCTATCGTGGACGGAGCAAGGAAAGGAGGTCGAACATGGAGCCCGGCATGCTGATGGCGGATTTTGGAGTCGCCCTGGTCGTGGCCCTGATCGTGGGCGGGCTGTTCCTGTGGGTCACTCGCAGGACCGGGCCGGTCGACGGGTGGGTATGGCTGTTCCTGCTGATCCTGCTCGCCACCTGGGCCGGCGGCATCTGGTTGAAGCCGTTCGGGCCGGTGGTCCTGGGCGTCCACTGGTTCACCTTCATCATCGCCGGCATCATCGTGGTGCTGCTGCTGTCCGTGTCCCGGGGCTTCAGGACACGCCACGGGCCCCGGGGGAGACACGAGACCCTGGACATGCTGGAGGCCATGGAGGAGGACAAGGTGCGCAAGCGCGCGGCCTACCTCAGCCTGGGGGTGCTGTTCTGGTTCCTCCTGGCCGTGCTGGTCACGGTGATCGGGGTGCGGTACCTCTTCGATGCCTGAGGACGGGATGATCTGAGACCCGGTCCGAAAGGCGAAGAATGACCACAAGCCCCCTTTCCCGCTGCTGACCGTCCTGTCCATGGAGACGTTCCGGGCCTCCGCCCGCCCCGAGGCTTGAAGGCCGCAGGATCCAGGCAGCGCCGGAGGGGTTCCCGAATCGGCGACTGGAGCGATTGACACCCTCGCCGGACCACGGGTATCATGCGGAATCGAAACCGGACACCTTTCCTTGCAGAGACTGGAGCCATGGCTGAGCGACCCTTCCATCCCGCCCCTGAGAGCGCAGCTGCGGGTCCCGCGTCGGAGCCGCAGCCGCCCACTCAGGAGGGCAGCGGGCTCATCCAGGTGCTCTCCGAGGACTTCCAGCGGCTGGCCGACCGGAGCCAGGACGCCATCTACCGTCTGGACATCGAGACCCAGACCTTCACCTTCTTCAACAAGCGTTTCCTGGAGCTCTACAGCGAGGAGGAGGAGGGCGCGAAGGCCCTGTCCCTCAAGGGAAGCATTCTGCGCATTCATCCCGGGGATCGGGCGCTGTTCAAGCGGGAGCGGGAGCGCTCCCTGGAGGCGGGAAGCACGGGAGGGGAGAACGAGTACCGGTACCTGGGTCCGGACGGGGTCCTCCGATGGATGCACGACAAGTGGACGGTGATTCGGGACTCGGACGGCCACCCCGTGGCCATCGAAGGGTTCATTCGCGACGACACCAGCCGCAAGCAGGCCGAGGATGAGCTGGAGCGAATCCGTCGAAACGCTCTCATCGGAAGCTACATCGTGCAGGAAGGGCGGTTCGTGTACGTCAACCCCGAGTTCTGCCGCATCACGGATTACGCACGGGAGGAGCTGGTGGACACTCCCTCCCTTCAGTACGTCCACGAGGACGACGTCGAACGGGTCAAGGAGCTCTCACGAGCCATGCTCAAGGGGGAACGGTCCGCGCCGTACGAGTTCTCCATCGTGGCCAAGAACGGGGCCGTAAAGTCGGTGATGGAGACGGTGACTCCCGTCTACCACGAAGGGAGGCGGGCCATCCTCGGGCACTTTATGGACGTCACCCAGGCAAGGCAGGCGGCGGCGGAGCGGCAGGAACGGGAGAAGCTCCAGGCGGTGCTGGAGCTGGCCGGGGCGGTGGGTCACGAGCTGAACAATCCCCTGCAGGTGGTGGTTGTGTGCAGTGAGAAGCTGGCCCCCGAGTCCTTCCCCGAGGAGGCGACCCGGCAGAAGCTCCGACTCCTCCACAACAACGTCCAGCGCATGGTCGAGATCCTGAAGAAGTTCCAGAACATCACCCGGTATGCCGTCAAGGACTACGTGCAGGGCAAGAAGATCTTCGACATCGACACCGCCTCCCGGGCCCCGAACGACGGCGGATCCTCCGCCTGAGGGCCTACACCCGGATGGACTGCCCCTTCTTGTCCGTCCGCCTGCGCTCCTCGTCGCGGATCTCCCGGCGCAGCAGCTTTCCCACCTTGCTCTTGGGAAGCATGTCCCGGAACTCCACGTACTGGGGGACCTTGTAGGCCGCGAGCCGGTCCCGGCAGTGGCGAAGGAGCTCGTTTCCGCTGACCCCGCGAACGTCCTCCCGCATGACCACGATGGCCTTGATGCGCTCTCCGACCTTCGAGTCGGGCACGCCCACCACGCAGGCCCCGATGACCGCGGGGTGGTCCTGGAGCGTGGCCTCGATCTCCGAGCAGGAGACCCGGTAGCCCTTGTACTTGATGATGTCGGCGCTCCGGTCCACATAGTAGAGCTGGCCGTCCTCGTCCATCTTGAGGAAGTCGTTCATCCGGTACCAGGTCTTGCCATCGATCTCCACATAGGCCTTGGCGGTTTCCTCGGGCTTCCTCCAGTACTCCTTGCTGATGTACTCGGAGGTGACCAGGAGCTCGCCCGGGCTTCCCTGGGGCACCTCCTGCAGGGTCTCCGGATCCACAATCTTGACCTCCCGGGAGGGAAGCGGGACCCCCACGCTTCCGGGCACGGGCTTCCGGTCGAGGGGCGTCATGGAGGTGAAGCCCACCTCGGTGGCGCCGAACACCTGGTAGATGGGCACGTGGAACCGGTCTCCCCACCGCCGGAACACCTCCTGGGGGAGCACGTCCCCCCCGCTCCAGCAGTACTTGAGGGAGCTCAGGTCGTAGTACTCCAGCCGGTCGTTCTCGAGGATCATGCGGTACAGGGTGGGGGCGCCGAGGAACAGGGTGCCCTTGTACCGCTCGATGGCCTTGAGGATGGGATCCACCTGGGGGATGGGCATGAGGACGGCCGTGTTCCCCTTGGTGAGCACCATGCCTAGGATCACGCCCTGGGCCATCTGGTGAAACAGGGGGTTCACCATGATGAAGACCTCTTTGCCGTCCTCGATGTGCCCCTCGCCCACCTTGCCGATGTCGCTCACAAACGAGACCATGCCGGTGTGGGTGATGATGCACCCCTTGGGAAACCCCGTGGTGCCGCCGGTGTACAGGATGTAGCAGAGCTGGGTGCGCGGATCGATCTCCACGGACGGCGGGTTGGGCGGATGGCCCTTCAGAAGCTTCCGGAAGGCATGGACGTTCGGCCCCTTCTCGATCTTGCCCTCGGGCACCACGTCGAACAGGAACCCGGTCAGCCGCTTGTAGGCGGGAAGCATGTCCACGTAGCTGGTGACGATGATCCGCTTCAGGCGGGTCTCGTCGAACACCTCCTGAATGTAGCGGAAGTTCGTGTCCATGCAGAGCACGGTCTCGGCCCCGGCGTCCTCGATGAGGTACTTGATCTCGTGAGGCGTGTAGATGGGCGAGACCGGAACGGGCACCGCGCCGATCAGATGCGCCCCGAAGTAGGCGATCAGGAACTGGGGGCAGTTCGGAATGTAGAGCATGATCTTGTCGCCCTTGCGGAGCCCCAGCCCGTCCAGGGCCGTGGCGAACCGGCGGATCTGCTCCAGCAGCTTCCGGTAGGTGATGTGCTCCCCCAGATAGATGATCGCCGTGCGGTCCGGATAGATCTCAGCGGCCCGTTCGATTCCTGCCATCAGCGGTTCGTCGTATCGTCCCATGTGCCCTCTGCCTCGAAACGTTTGCTCGTACGAGTACGAGGAAAATCCTAAACGCCGAAGTAGGCCGCTTTCACGTCCGGGTTGTCCATCAGCTCCTCGCTGGTGCCCTCCAGGACAGCGGTGCCGTTCTCCAGGATGTAGCCGTAGTCGATGAGCGGAAGAACGGGCCGGGCGTACTGCTCGGAGACGAACACCGTGAGGCCGATCTCCCGGTTGATCTCGCGAATGGCCTCGATCAGGATCTCCTCCATGAGCGGGCTCAGACCCAGCAGGGGCTCGTCGAGCAGGAGCACCTTGGGCTGGGCCATGAGGGCGCGGCCGATGGCGAGCATCTGCTGCTCGCCCCCGCTCAGAAACCCCCCTTCCCGCTTGCGCAGGTTCTTGAGGGCGGGGAACATGCTGAACACGAAGTCCAGGGTCTTCCTGGCCTGCTCACGGGTGGCCAGGATCCCGCCGATCCGGAGGTTCTCCATGACCGTGCTCTCCGGAAAGATTCGGCGCCGCTCCGGGCAGAGCACGATGCCCCGCCGGGCGCGGAAGCTGGCCTCCACGCCGGTGATGTCCTCTCCCTCGTAAAGCACGTTCCCCAGGACCACGATGCGCTCTCCCCCCCGCATCACCTCCTTGCGCTTGATGTCCAGGATGATGCCGGAGATGGTGGACATGAGGGTGGACTTGCCCGCGCTGTTGGCGCCGAAGAGACCGGTGATCCGGCCCCGGGCGCAGCCGAGGTTCACATTGTTGATGGCGAGGGCGTTCTCGTAGAACACCATGAGGTCCTTCACTTCCAGTACGGCCATCAGGACGTCTCCCTGCCCATGTAGGCTTTGCGCACCTTCGGGTCCTCCATCACCTCGGCCGGAGGCCCGTCCGCGATCTTCTCCCCGAAGTTCATCACCATGACCCGGTCGGCCAGCCGGAAGAGCTCCCGCAGGCGGTGCTCCACCATGACCAGGGTCACCCCTTCCATCTGCAGCCGCTCCATCAGGGGGAGGAGCGAGCTGATCTCGGACATGCTGAGCCCCGAGAAAATCTCGTCGCACAGGATCACCTCGGGCTTGAGGGCGATGCACCGGCCCAGCTCCAGCCGCTTCAGGTACCCCAGGGGGAGCGAGCCCGCGGGCTTGTAGGGAACCCGGGCGTCCCGCTCGAAGCCGATGTCCTCCAGGATGTCGATGGCCACGGCGTCCAGGTCCCCGAGGGTGCCGCTGCGGGTGCGTTTCACCCGGGGGCTGTTCAGGGGCACGATGAGGTTCTTGAACGCGGCCAGGCTGTGGTAGGGGCGCATCACCTGGAAGGTCCGGGTGAGCCCCATGTTGGCGATCTTGTGGGGCGGCCGGCCCGTGATGTTCTCGCCCTTGAAGGAGACGGTGCCCCGGTCGGGCTGAACGAACCCCGAGGTGAGGTTCACCAGCGTGGTCTTTCCCGACCCGTTCGGGCCGATGACCCCGAGGATCTCTCCTTTGTGGAGGTCGAAGCTCACGTTCAGCACGGCCTGCACGCCGCCGAACGCCTTGCTCACCTTGTCCAGTCTGAGGAGCGGCTCGTTTCCCATGGCTACACTTCTTCCCAGTGTTCGAACTGATGATACTTGCGCTGCAACCAGCTCATGATGCCCTCGGGCTTGTACACGATGAAGGCGATGAGGATCACGCTGTAGACCACCACCCGGAGCTGCCCGAACCCGCGGAGGGCCTCGGAGAGCGGGGTCAGCACCAGCGCACCCAGCACGGGTCCTGCCAGGGAACCCAGGCCGCCCATGACCGCCGCGGCGATGGGCAGAATGGAGAAGTCCATGGCGAACAGGCTGATCCCCAGCCAGCCGTAGAGGTGGCTCAGATAGGCCCCGCCGAAGGAGCCGATCAGGGCGGCGATGAACACCGCTCGAATGCGGTAGTGGGTGATGCTGATCCCCGAGGCCTTGACGGCCTGGTCATTGTCCTTGATCCCCCTGAGGATGAGGCCCATGTCCTCGTTCACCAGGCGGCGGACCAGAAAGAGCGCGATCAGCCCCACGGCGAGGATCAGGTAGATCTCGGCCCAGGTGTTGGGGAGGGTGTCCAGGCCGCTGATGCCCTGGGTGCCCCCGAACACGCTGAGGGCGATGATGATGTACACCGCAAAGAGGGGCAGCATGAAGCTCACGATGGCGAAGTAGATCCCTCGAAGCCGCAGGGCCGGAATGAGCACCGCCGTGCTGAAGACCGCCCCGCCCAGGGCGCCCAGGGGGATGCAGATGAACGGGTGCCATCCGAGCCCCGAGTTGAGGAGTCCGGAGATGTAGCCCCCCGCTCCGACAAAGAGCGCCCCGCCCAGGCAGACGAGGCCCACGAACTGGGCCAGAAAGTCGAACGCGAGCGCCAGAAGCGCATAGATGCCGGCCTGACAGATCACCCGCTGCCAGTAGAGGTCCAGGAAGAGCGGAAGCACGAGGAGTCCCCCGATGAGCAGGCCCCGGGGAAACATGAGGTACGCCATCTCGGACCAGCCGCTCAGGGCGTAGAGCCCCTCGGTGCGCACCTTGATGGACCGATCCAGTCGTTTCTTTCTACGGGTCGTCGTCCCTTCCACGGTCTACACCCTTTCCTCGAGCTCTTTCTGTCTTCCCATGAGCCCCGAAGGCCGGAAGAGCAGAATGGCGATGATCGTGCCCACCAGCACCACGGACTCCCACATGGCGCCGAAGAGCGCCGTGCTGATCTTCATGGCGAACCCGAGGACGAACGCGGCGAGCACGGCCCCGGCCCAGCTCCCCAGCCCCCCGATGATGCACACGGCCAGGGCGTAGATGAGGACCTTGTACCCGGCCTCGGCCGTGATGTTGCCGAGGGGCAGGATGAAGAGCGCCGCCAGCCCCGCCAGGGCCGAGCCGATGGACATGCTGATCATGGCGGTCCGGTCCGAGTGAATGCCCAGCATCATGGCCGCGTGCTCGTCCTGGGCGATGGCCCGAAGCTTCAGGCCCACCTTGGTGTGGTGGGTGAACAGCCACAGGAAACCCACCACCGCGATGCCTGCGGCGATGATCAGGAGCCGCTGGTAGTTCACGAACACCCCGAAGATGTTCACCTTGCCCTCGATGAAGGGGGGGAGCATGTAAAAGGGCCCGATGAAGCCCTCGAACCCCCAGATTCCCTGCATGCGGAGGCCTTCCAGAATGATCAGGCTCACAGCGAAGGAGGCGATGATCTCCGAGGTGGGCAGGCCCCTGAGCCGGATCAGGATGAACCGGTAGATGGCCACCCCGATGGCCGCGGCGATCACGAGCGATATCAACACGGCCAGAGGGTACGGGAGGCCCAGGTCCTTGATGAAGGTGTACGTGAGAAAGCCCACGAGGACGTAGATGGATCCGTGGGCGAAGTTGGGCACACGCGCCACCCCGTAAACCAGGGTGAAGCCCACGGCGATGAGCGCGAAAATCAGGCTGTTGACGGTACCGTAAATGAGGATTTCCATAGGCGATCCCGGGATCGAGAGGCCCCTCTCCCCCCTCGGGGCGATCCGGAGGGGGGAGGAGGGACGCATCTACGCTGTGCTGAACGGTTTCGAATCGGCGGCTACTTGCTCAGCCACGGCGGCATCTTGAGCTTGCCCATGGCCGCCACCTCGGGAAAGATCTGAACCCGCTTGCCGTCCTGCCACTGGACCCAGCAGCCCAGGACCGAGTTGCTCGGGTCGTAGCCGTACACGATCTGGTGGTTCTCGTCGAACCGGATGGTCCCGCGAACCGCCTCCAGGTTGGTTTCCTCGAGGGCCTTGATCAGGGCGTCGTCCTCGAGGGAGTCGGCGCGCTCGATGGCGTCCTTGAGCACATAGAGGGACTCGTAGCCGCTCACGCAACCGGTGCTCCTGGGGGGCACGCCCCAGCGCTCCTTGAAGGCGTTGTAAAAGGGCATGGCCTTGGGCGTGGCATTGGTGGGGACATTGCCCGTCTCGGAGAGGGTCACCACAGTGTACTCGCACTTGCCGTTGGTGGCCTCCCAGAACCCCGGGTCCTCGGCCGCTCCGATGAACCCGATGGGCAGGGCCGGGACCTCCATGTCCGCCCACTGCTTGAGCAGGATCGAGGTCTCGGGGGAGTAGGCCCAGA
>CAYYVD010000044.1:0-20841 GCA_964475045.1 uncultured Desulfobacterales bacterium
TCCGCCATTATGAATTACCAATTTATCGTCCTGAATTTCTGGGACGACGTACTAGCCCAACGGTTGGAATGGAAGAAGGGGCAACTTTGGAGAGAGGGGTTTCACCGCTTGTACGGATCAAAGCTCTTCCAAAGCGAAGGAGAAATGTGAATGAGATTGTGCGGACGCTGTCCGCACAATTAGCCACCTGACTAAAAACTCCTGAAAGATCAGGAGAAGAAGAATAGCCGCCGCACATATTCCAAAAGGGAGCCTGCGATGGGGATAGCCAATAGGAAAATTGGGGAACTTATCAATAGAGTAGATGTAGGTGAATTGATTCTTCCCGAAATTCAAAGAGACTTCGTATGGGGGAGAAAAAACGTATTGCTTCTCTTCGATTCCCTTTACCGTGGGCTTCCGATAGGGACAATGCTGGTATGGAAAGTGAAGGCAGCCGTTCCAGCTAAAAAAATGGGCCATCAACAATCGGTTGGACAAATTATCCCGAATTTCTATGGATATCTCTTAGATGGACAGCAAAGGCTTACAGCGATCTCTTTGGTGCGAGATGGATCAGAAGACTACCCTCTTGTTTTTTCTCTGCGACCAAAGCATGAAAGTGATCCATCCGCAGAGCGTTTCGCATTCAAGGCAAAATGGAACATGAATCCTTGGTTTGTGTCGGTAAGTGATATACTTCTAGACCTAATTAGCCCATTTAACAAAATCCAAGAACTAAAAGACCTATCCGAGTTTCGCCAAGGCGAGGAAGAATCAATATGGGCATCATTAACAAAATTGAAATCCATTCTGGAGTATGATATTGGAGTCATAGAGTTTGAAGATGACGATTATAAAAAAGCAACCGAACTATTTATTCGTTTCAATTCAACTGGAAAGAAGTTGACCAAAAGTGATCTGGCTGCATCAGAATTGGCTCTTCAGGTACCCACCCTGGTTTCGGAGAGGATAAATCAATTCGCAAACCAATATACGGGATTCAGATTTACCAAGCCTTTTCTAATTCAATGCTTGTCAGCTGTACATAAAAGCAAGTTGAAGTTCAGCCAAGCCAGAGAAATCTGGGATGGATCGGATGAGAGCTCCATTATCAGATCATGGAAGAAAACCGAAAAAGGAATTGGGCGGGTTATCTCTCTTCTCACTGGCACACTCAAATGGGACTCAATTATGTGGATTCCATCAATCAATAGCCTCATACCCCTCGTATATATATTCTCGGAAAAGAAACCAAGCCCAAAGCAAATGATAAATGCCAGAAGCTGGCTGCTGTTGACGGGGGCAAATGCATTCTTCAGCGGCACTGTTCATACCAAAATTGATCGTATACTTAGAAAGATGCAGAATGAAAAGACCATAGAAAAGTTGTGGGATATAACAACGAAGAACTTGTATAATATGGTTCCTGATGATTTTTTGACGAAAAGAAGAAGCGGGTCAATTATGGCGCTTTTTGTTTCTATGATTCGTAATAATAACGCGAAGGATTGGAAAGATAATACATCACTTGATGGGAGCGTCATTGGGCATAATGCGAAACTTCAAGTACATCACTTTTTCCCCAAAAAGCTGTTGGCATCTAAGGGGTATGTCTCCGATGACATAAATATATTTGCTAATTATGCAATTATAAATGCTGATACGAACATCAATTTATCTTCTAAAGAGCCTTATAATTATATTGGTGAGGAGAACATTCCCAATAAAGAGCTAGATATTCAATGTGTCCCTGTAGATAAGGATCTATGGAAAGTAGAACGATATGAGGATTTCCTACTTGAGAGGCGTATCTTACTGGCAGAGAGAGCGAACGAATTCCTTGGGATTGCTTCTTGACATGAGTCTTTCTAGGATCCCAGCAGCACTAACTCCTTACAACTACTGGAAGCTCCAATGATGAACGCAGAGATGCAGACCTTAGCCCCGGGCGCTAGAATCGTAGTACGCGATGCGGAGTGGATTGTCCGGAGAGTGGATCGCACCTCAAGGGCAGGATATGCTCTATCGGTCACGGGGCTTTCAGAGATTGTGAGGGACAAGAGCTCGGTCTTTCTCACAGAAGCAGAGTCTGACATTCGCGTGCTGGATCCGGCGGAGACGAGCATTGTCCCCGATGAATCCAGCACCTATCAGGCATCGTTGCTTTATCTGGAAAGCCTCCTTAGGCAGACGCCACCGACGGATGAGCAGCTCTATATCGGGCACAAGGCGGCAATGGATCCAGTAGAGTACCAGCTTGATCCCGCGGCCAAGGCGCTTCAGCAACCCCGCCAGCGTATTCTAATCGCCGACTCAGTTGGTCTGGGAAAGACCCTGGAGGCAGGCATCCTCTTGAGCGAGCTGATCCGGCGAGGACGTGGAAAGCGCATCCTCGTTGTGGCCGTCAAGAGCATGCTCACCCAGTTTCAGAAGGAAATGTGGAGCCGATTCACCATTCCCCTGGTCCGGTTGGACTCCATTGGTCTGGAACGCATCCGCACCCGCATCCCCACGAACCACAACCCCTTCTACTACTTCGACCGCTCCATCATCTCTGTGGATACGTTGAAGCAGGACAACGAGTTCCGGATTCATCTGGAAAACGCCTACTGGGACATCATCGTCATTGACGAGGCGCACAATGTGGCGGAGCGGGGTCAAGGCCGCTCCATGAGGGCCAAGCTGGCCAAGCTACTCTCGAGCCGGTCCGACACCCTCATCATGCTTTCAGCCACTCCGCACGACGGGAGGGCCAGGAGCTTCGCAAGCCTGATGAACATGCTCGATCCCACGGCCATTGCAGATCCGGACCATTACGGGCCCGAGGATATTCGAGGACTGTTCATTCGCCGTTTCAAAAAGGATATCCAAAATCAGGTTCAGCATGCCTTCAAGGAACGAAAGATCAATGTTGCCTATGCCGATGCGACGCCGGCAGAGGAAGCGGCCTTCGGGTTGCTGGAGGAGATGGAGTTCTCCGCCATTGACCGGCGAAAGGGAGGGGCCGTCCTTTTCAAGACCGTGCTGGAGAAGGCCCTGTTCTCTAGCCCGGTGGCCTGCCAGGACACCCTTCGCCAGCGCATTCGCCGGCTCTCCGAAAACCCGGAACCGGCGGCCCAAAAGGACATTGAGCAGCTGAACGCCCTGGATAAGGCGCTCGAGGCCGTTTCTCCGGCCCAGTTCAGCAAGTACCAGCGGCTCCTCTCCGTGATCCAGGAAGAAAAGGCTGGCCACGGTTGGACAGGCCAGGATCCCACCGACCGACTGGTGATCTTTACGGAACGGATCGACACCCTCAACTTCCTCTTTGCAAACCTTCCACGGGACCTCAACCTCAAGCGAAATCAGGTCGCCCTGCTCCACGGTGCGCTGCCGGATACGGAGCAGCAGGGCATCGTCGAGGACTTCGGCCGCGATGAATCGCCGTTGCGCCTTCTCATTGCCTCGGATGTCGCCTCGGAGGGCATCAACCTCCACTTCCTCAGCCACCGCCTGATCCACTTCGACATCCCGTGGTCCTTGATGGTCTTTCAGCAGCGAAACGGACGCATTGACCGCTACGGCCAGAAACACACCCCCATGATCACCTACCTGGTGACCCGCAGCAAGCACAGCCGAATTCGAGGGGACATGCGCATCCTGGAGCTCCTCATTCAGAAGGACGAGGAGGCGGTGAAGAACATCGGGGATCCCTCCGCCCTCATGGGGGTCTATGACATCTCCGAGGAAGAGGCATACACCGCCAAGGCCATTGAGGAAGGGCTGGGCAAGTCCGAATTTGAGGCGAAGCTGGAAGCGCAGGCCAAGGCGACCTTTGATCCCCTCGCCGTTCTCATGGGGGAGGAGGAACAAGAAGCGGAAACCTGGCAGCCCGAGGTGGCCCGCATGCCATCCCTTTTTCCGCATGATTTTGCCTATGCCCAGGCCGCCTTGGCCCACCTCTACCAGCAAGAAAAGCTGTGGGCGGATGTTGATCCAGAGGCGCGTACGGTCGAGCTACCCATTCCAAAGGACCTCCAGTTCCGATTTCGGTTCCTGCCCAAGGAGATCCAGCCTGAGAAGGACAAGAAGCGAATTGTCCTCACGGACCGGCAAGACGTGATTCAGAACGAGATTTCCAGAAGCCGCAAGGATGAGTCCGCGTGGCCCAAGATCCATTATCTCTGGCCGCTTCACCCCGTCATGGAGTGGCTGAACGACAAGGTCCAGAGCTCATTTCGCCGGCATGAAGCCCCGCTCCTCACCCTCCCGGGCAACCTAGAAGGCGACGAGGCAATCTTCCTCATGACAGGCGTCATCCCGAACCTCAAAGGCCATCCCCTGATCCAACGATGGTTCGGGGTGCGCACCACGAATGGCGCCTTGGACGGTGTGGAACCCCTTGAGGTGGTCCTCGAAAGAACCCGGCTCGGAGGCCAGCATCATCCCAACCCCGAGCAACCCAAGGATCCTTCAAGCCTGGAGAAGCTTCTTCCCAAAGTGGTTCAGGCTTCCCGCGACTGGATGCTCAAAGAACGGCAGGCCTTCGAGGACTGGATCAACCCCCAGCTGGACGAGCACTTAACGCGCCTGGAGCGCCTGCGAGAACGGCACTCCCATGCCATCCAGCTTCGGATTCAAGGGATGGATATCTCGGAAAAACGCAAGCAGGCCCAAAAGGAACAAAAGATCCGCGAGGTGGATTCGATCTTCGACGAGTACCTGGACTGGATTGAAGGGACCATGACCACCGAAAAGGAGCCCTACCTCAAGCTGGCGGCTGTATTCTCAGGAGCTTAGGATGGATCTGACCGGCATCACCAACGAGAACGAGTTTTACACAACCTACTACCTGAGCGCCATGCTGGAAGGGGACCTCAAGGATCTCCTTCGCCAGTGGCGAAAGCAGGAAAAGGAAGAGGGGCAGCCTTCACCGCCTTCCATACTGGCCAAGCTCGCCAAGGCCTACTTCTCCTTCCACGAGTCATGGGAAAAGGCCAAGGAGCCGCAGGAGAAAAAGGAGCTCCAGGAGGCATACCTGTTCCAGCTCCTGGAGGCCCTGGGGTATGACCTCGAGCCGGACTGGGAGAACCTCGAGGATGGAAGCGAGATCCCCACCCTCGGCCGCATCACCAAGGCGGACGGTGCCCCAATCCTCTGGATCCTCGAGGCGGTGGACGTCTCCGGCGAGGGCCTGGATCCGCTGGAGATCACGCCGGACCCGTGCCAGTACGATGGCAAGGACGAACCCGCAAAGGACTTTCTCGAGCTTTCCATGGAGCAGGTCCTCGGAAAGCTTGTCTTTGCCCGTCCCGAGCCCCCCCGCTGGGTCCTACTCGCAAGCGATGCGCAGCTCCTGCTCCTGGACCGCTCCAAGTGGAACGAGAAGAGGGCGCTTCGTTTCGACCTTCGGGAGATCTTCGATCGAAAAGAAACCTCCACCCTCCAGGCCTTTGCCGCCCTGTGCCATCGGGACTCTCTCTGTCCCGAGGACGGCCTTCCTCTGCTCGACACCCTGGATGAGAACTCCCATCGCCATGCCTTCGGTGTCTCCGAAGATCTCAAGTACGCGCTTCGCGAGTGCATTGAGCTCCTGGGCAATGAGGCTGTCTACTTCCTCTTGGAGAAACGACGAAAGGGCGTTTACTCCGGCGGCGAGGAGTTGGACGCAGCAGCCCTCACGCGGGAGTGCCTCCGCTTCATGTACCGCATCCTGTTTCTCTTTTACATCGAGGCGCGATCCGAGCTGGGCTACGTGCCCATGAAGGCCGATGCCTACCGGACCGGCTACAGCCTGGAGAGCCTGCGGGACCTGGAGATGCTCCCCCTCACCTCGCCGGAGTCCCGCGACGGCACCTATCTTCATGAGTCCCTGGACCTCCTCTTTGATCTGGTCTACAACGGGTTCCCCCCGGCCAAGAGCCCGCAGGAGCAGCAGAAGCTCTTTGGAGAGACCCCGGACCACCATACCTTCCAGGTTCCTCCGCTCCGCTCGCACCTCTTTGACCGGCGTCTCACACCCATCCTGAACCGGGTGCGCTTCCGAAACCACGTTCTCCAGAAGATCATTCGGCTCATGTCCCTTTCCCGACCGGCCAAGGGCAAGAAGCACCGAGGCCGGGTCTCCTATGCAGAGCTCGGCATCAACCAGCTGGGCGCGGTCTACGAAGCGCTCCTCTCCTACCGCGGCTTTTTTGCCAAGGAGGACCTCTACGAGGTGAAAAAAGCCGGGGAGAAGTGGGACCCGCTTCAGACGGCCTATTTTGTCCCGGCCCGGGACCTGGAGAGCTACGAGGAGGAGGAGAAGGTCTTCAACGAGGACGGCACCCTTCGCATGTACCCCAAAGGGACCTTCATCTATCGCCTTGCGGGCCGCGACCGCCAGAAGTCCGCCTCTTACTACACCCCCGAGGTGCTGACCCGCTGCCTGGTCAAGTATGCCCTCAAGGAGCTGCTCCAGGACAAAAGCGCGGACGACATCCTGTCGCTCACCATCTGCGAGCCGGCCATGGGATCGGCCGCCTTCTTGAACGAGGCCGTGAACCAGCTGTCCGAGCACTACCTCCAGCTGAAGCAAAAGGAGCTCGGCGAGACCATCCCCCTGGACGACTACACACAGGAGAAACAGCGGGTCAAGGCCTACCTCACGGACAACAACGTCTTCGGTGTGGACCTGAACCCTGTGGCGGTCGAGCTTGCCGAGGTTTCCCTCTGGCTCAACACGATCCACAAGGGAGGCTACATCCCCTGGTTCGGAAACCAGCTCGTCTGCGGGAACTCCCTCATCGGCGCCAGGCGCCAGGTCTATCCAACACATCTCCTCAAAAAGGAAAAGAAAGGCGATCCCCTCTGGCTGGATGAGGTGCCGGAGCGCGTCTCACCCGGACAGGGAAGACCCGAGGAGACGGTCTACCACTTCCTTCTGCCCGACGCCAACATGGCGAACTACAACAACAAGGTCATCAAGGACATGGCCCCGGCCGAGATCCAGGCCATCAAGGAGTGGCGAAAGGCGTTTTGCAAGCCCTTTTCCAAGAGCGAAATTCGCCAGCTCGAGCGGTTGACCGAAGGGATCGACACCCTGTGGAAGGCGCATACCCAGAAGCAGCGGGAGCTGCGAGAAAAGACACGGGACAAGCTTCCCCTCTTCGGGCACCGAGAAGGCGAGGAGGATGCCCAGCAGACCTCGGTGGACTGGAAGGACCGCGTGTTCCGAAAGGAGCAGCTGGCTGAAGGGGTCAAGCATTCCACTCCCTACAAACGACTCAAGCTCGTCATGGACTACTGGTGCGCGCTCTGGTTCTGGCCCATCCTCAAGGCGGATATGCTTCCTTCCCGAGAGCAGTTCCTGTTCGAGCTTTCCTTGATCATCCAAGGGGAGGTTTTTAAGAGCGATACGGATCAGCACGGGCAGATGTTCATTCCGGGGCACGAGCCGAAGCAGAAGCAGTTTGATCTTCCATTTGACCGGCAGTTGGGCCTTGTGGATGTGGACGGCCTTTGCGAGCAGATGCCAAGGCTCAAGCTGGTTCGTGAGCTTGCGGAGCAGCACAGGTTTCTGCATTGGGAGTTGGAGTTTGGGGACATCTTTGAGGGCCGCGGTGGATTTGATCTCGTGCTTGGGAATCCTCCTTGGATCAAAATTGAATGGGAGGAAGGGAGCGTCCTAGGCGACCTGGAGCCGTTGTATGTGATTCGAAAGATCTCAGCCCCGAAAATGGTGCGGCTACGAATTGAGGCGCTAGAAAAATATGATGCAAAAGAAGCGTTCTTTCAGGCCTTTGAGGAGTCGGAAGGATCACAAAATTTCCTCAATGCTTTTCAAAACTATCCGATCCTCAAAGGAACCCAAAGCAATCTCTATAAATGCTTCCTGCCACAAGCATGGATAATATCAAGAAAATACGGTGTGTCTGGTTTTCTACACCCTGAGGGTGTCTATGATGATCCTAAGGGAGGGTTTTTTCGAGAGGAAATCTATTTAAGATTAAGATATCACTTTCAATTTGTAAATGTTAAAAAGATGTTTACCGAAGTTCTTCATTGGGTTACATATTCAGTAAATGTTTATAGCAGGAAAAAAAGTAATATCTATTTCTCGAGTATTTCCAATCTATATCATCCAAAAACAATAGATAGCTCGTTCGAACATGATGGTCGTGGTAGCATAGGAGGAATAAAAGACCAGCAAGGTAATTGGAATCTTGCTGGACATAAAGAGAGGCTTATCCCGGTAACCAGAAAGGAGCTAGAACTTTTTGCCAGATTATATGATCCGGAAGGAACCCTGCCAGGAAAAGCAAGTCTGCCTGCTATTCATACACAATCGTTAACTAGAGTCCTTAAAAAATTCGCTTCTTATGGGGTGAAATTATGGGAGTTTAGCGATCAATATGTTTCAACAGAAATGTGGCATGAAACGAATTCTCAAAAAGATGGAACTATTAAACGAGAGACTAAATTTCCGGAAAATGAAGAAAGCTGGATCCTTTCAGGACCACACTTTTATGTTGGCAACCCATTCTACAAAACTCCCAATGAAATTTGTGAAAAGCATCATGAATACAAATCAATTGATCTTACCGAAATTACTGAAACCTATCTCCCTCGCACAAACTATATTCCAAATTTAGAATATTGCGAGTATTTTCGAAGGATTCCCAAGGTACCCTGGGGTGATAGGAAGCCAGTGACGGAGTTTTATAGAATCGCCTTCCGAGGCATGCTATCTCAGTCTGGAGAGAGAACATTGGTCGGTGCTATTCTGCCAACAAAAGTTGGGCATATACATGGAGCACAAACTACTGCCTTCCAAGATATAGGTTATTTAATTATTTCAGCTTTCATAACCTCTTCGTTGATTGGGGATTTTTACATAAAATCGACGGGTCGAAGCAATCTGCACTTCAGTTGGGAAAATCTGCCTGTGCCCAAATTGACTCCTGAAGCAACAATTCGTTTGCTGTCACTGAACTGTCTCACCCACCACTACTCAGCACTATGGACTATGAATTGGGATGTGCAATTTACTTGCGACCGCTGGACCAAACATGACCTACGCCTCCCCAACACTTATTTCGAAAATCTCACTGCGGATTGGCAGCGCAAGTGCGCTCTGCGTACTGATTATGCGCGGCGCCAAGCACTGGTTGAGGTTGATGTATTAGCTGCGATGGCTCTGGGCCTGAACCTGGATGAGTTGAAGAGTGTTTATCGGGTCCAGTTTCCTGTTCTGCGCCAAAATGAGTCCGATACATGGTACGACCAAAACGGCCGCATCATATTCACGGCCGGCAAAGGGCTAACCGGCGTGGGCCTGCCCCGCAAGTCCAAAAAGGGCGATGACGCCTACGGCATCCACACCTCAGATCGAAACGAGCAAGGAATCGCTTTAGGCTGGGAAGATGTCAAGGATCTCAAAGAAGGAACCGTCACCAAGACCTACATGGACGACACCATGCCGGGCGGCCCTTTCGAGCGAACCGTAGAGTACGTGGCCCCATTCGACCGATGCGACCGGGAAAAAGATTACGAAATCGCTTGGGCGGCTTTTGAGGAACGGTTCAAAAATGAAGGCAAAGAGGCCCGCCAAGCCAAAGCCTCCGGCTGAAGAAAGGAGATCTTCCATGAAAGCGGATGCATACCCCCTATCCACGGTTTTTGGAACGGAAAGGCAGCTATTCGCGCCCCTGTTCCAGCGGAAGTATGTCTGGCAAAAGGACCTCCAGTGGGAGCCGCTATGGACCGACCTGCTGAAGCTTACGGAAGCTGCACTGGCACAAGAGCCGGTCCGGCCCTACTTCATGGGGGCTGTGGTCCTGGAGCAGATGCGCGTGACCATCGGAAAGCCCGATGGCCGCTCCATCATTGACGGGCAGCAGCGGCTTACGACCCTCCAGCTTCTGTTGGCGGCCTTCCGGGACTACTGCGCTGCCTTCTATCCGGAGAGCAAGCTCCAGCACTCGATTGATGGGCTCATCTGCAATGACAAAAACATGTACGAGGATCGACAGGACCAATTCAAGCTGTGGCCGACGAACATCGACCGCAGGCCTTATGAAGTGGCCCTCACCAGCGGCGGTTTGGCCGGTATGCAGAACCAGGCCAGGGAGGAGGGGTTAAGCAGCTTCATCCTGGACGCCTATGCCTATTTCTACAAAGCACTTCAATCCTGGGTTCCTGAGGGCACCGAGGGCGGTGCGCAGATGCTCAGGACGCTATTCGACATCATCCGCCAGTATGTGCGTCTTGTAGTCATTGACATGGACCAGGAAGACGATGCCCAGGTGATTTTCGAGACGCTGAACGCTCGCGGCACACCGCTTCTTCCCTCGGATCTCGTGAAAAACTACCTCTTCTACAAGGCCCAAGGGGAGGGGGAGGACATCGATGAACTCTACCAGACGTACTGGGCTCCCTTCGATCAGGAAAGCGCCTTCTGGCATAAGGAGATTCGGCAGGGCCGTTTCTTTCGCCCGGCGTTGGATCTCTTCCTTCAGCACTACCTCACGCTCCAGCGGTTCCGGGATGTGAGCGCCACCTCCCTTTTCGCGGAGTACAAGGGCTTTGCCGTGGCAAGCGGCTGGTCTGCGAAGACGCTTCTCGCTTCCTTTCAAGCGCACGCGAAGCACTTCAAGCATTTCCTGACGGCGGATCGCCAGACCCCTGAAGGGGATTTCTTCCACAAGCTGAAGGACATGGATACCACGACCGTGTATCCGTTTCTTCTGGGGCTCTACCAAGAAACAGGGAATGGGGAGGAGGCCCAACAGGCGCGCGAGGAGGTGCTTCGGATGCTGGAGTCCTTCCTGGTGCGGCGCATGGTCTGCCGGCTGACCACCAAGAACTACAACCGCCTTTTTTTGGACCTCTTGAACCATCTCCGCGAGTCCGGAAACTACTCTCCAGATTCGGTAAGGTCGTTCTTCTTGGGAAAGAAACGGGATACCGGGCGGTGGCCGGATGACGAGGAGTTCCGGTCGGCCTGGCTGCGAGAGCCTTTGTACAACGTGATCAAACGGGATCGGCTGCGCCTCATTCTCAAGGACCTTGACAGCGGGCTACATGAACCGAAGACAGAATCCTACTACCTTCGCGACGGCCTGACCGTGGAGCATCTCCTGCCCCAGCACTGGCAAGAGCACTGGCCGCTTTCCTCCGATGGCCAAGAACTTTCCGTGGAAGAGACTCAGGAGAGGAAGGAGCGACGGCAGGCGCTTTTACACACCATAGGGAACCTTACCTTCCTGACCAAAAATCTCAATCCGGCCGTATCGAACGGCCCCTTTCAGACAAAGCGCGAGCAGATCCTCGAGCACAGTGCCATCAACCTGAACCGGTTCCTGTATAACCTGTCCCATTGGAATGAGGATCGTATCGAGGAGCGCGGAGCGCGGCTCTTCGAGGCTGCGCGGCGGATCTGGCAGCACCCAGAAGGCGATGGACAGGGCGTGGTTGGGTAGGTTTTCTTACCAAGTTGGTTCATAAAACGTTTGACATTCGGGGTGGGAATGGATATACGTTTCAAGAACCGTCAGCTCAACAAACGCTGCAACGACTACACCAACTTGGTCAAGAAGTACGGACCAACCAATGCCAAATTGATTACTCAAAGATTGGAACAGCTCCACGCGATGCCCAACCTGGCCTTGGCTCGGAAGCTCCCTCAAATGCGGTGCCATGAACTCGGTGGCGACCGCAAGGGGGAGCTCGCCGTGTATGTGGAGCATCCCTTCCGTCTGGTCTTTAAGGTGGATCAGAAGCCGGTACCGAGGAAGGGGGACGGAGGGCTGGACTGGACAAAGGTCGAGGCTATCCTGATCATCGCCATTGAGGATTATCATGGGAAGCGAAAGAAGAAATGAGTATCACCCCAGCAAGGTCTTCCCTCCTGGAGACACCCTGCTGGAGACCATTGAGGCCATGGGCATGTCCCAGGCCGAGCTTGCAGCGCGCATGGGGGTCACCGAGAAGCATGTGAGCTCGATGATCAAGGGGAAGTCACCCATATCAGAGGGCACAGCCTTGAAGCTGGAGCGGGTGCTTGGGGTGGATGCCGTGTTCTGGAGGAACCTGGAACACCATTACCGTCGCCACCTGGCCGAGCAGGAGGAACGAAAACGGCTGGGGCAAAAGAGAAAATGGCTGGAGCGTTTTCCTCTGAAGGAGATGATCGAGCGAAAATGGATCGCTTCCTCTGATGATCGCGTGGACCAGCAAACAGAGCTTCTCACCTTTTTTGGCGTGGCCAACTGGGACAGCTGGGAGAACCTGTGGACTGAGGGCGTTGCGTTTAGAAAATCCCCGGCGTTCGAGAGCAACCCGTATGCCATGGCGGCCTGGCTTCGTAAGGGAGAGCTGCTTGCTCAGGAGATCCCGGCTGTACCGTTTGATGAGAAAGCCTTTCGAGCGCTATTACCGGAGCTTCGAACCTTGAGTCGACGGCCTGTGAATGAGTACCTTGCGGAGCTGCCAAAACGATGCGCGTCCTGTGGTGTCCTATTGGTGTTTTTGAAGGAGCTTCCCGAGACCCGGGTGAGCGGGGTGGCGCGGTGGCTGAACAAGGACAGGGCCCTGATCCAGCTGAGCGATCGGTACAAGACGGATGATCATTTCTGGTTTGCGCTCTTCCACGAGGCCGCGCACATCTTGCTTCACGGGAAACGGGACGTGTTCATTGAGGAGGATATCGGAAAAGGGACCGACGAGAAGGAGGAGGAAGCCAATCGCAAGGCGTCTGAGTGGCTGGTCCCATCGGAAGGTCCCTATGAGGACTTGATCGCGCGAACGCGCATCCGTCTCATCGATATTCAAGAGACGGCCGAGGCCATGGGAATCGCCCCTGGGATTCTCGTGGGCAGGCTCCAGCATGACAAGGCGTTTCCCTTTTCCCATGGCAACCGACTGAAGAAAACTATCCGCTTTCCCTGAGCCAATAGAGGCCCGAGATGCTTCCATCTGTGCTCTCCCGCCAGATCGAGCAGGGCGTAAAGGACTTCCTGCGGACGACCTTTCAGGTGACCACACCGTTCTTCCACGGTGTGGTGGACCAGTTGCTCGATCGTGAAGAAGGGGTCTTTAAGGGCCCCTACCTGTCTCTTCAGCTTCCGTTCCTGCGGCATCAGCCCAAAGAGCGCCCCTTTCCGGATGTGGTGAAGGACGGCTTTCGACCCTTTGTCCACCAGCAGAAATCGTTTGAGAGGCTGAAAGGGCCGGATCCTCAACACACCATCGTGGCGACGGGCACGGGCTCCGGGAAGACAGAATGCTTCCTCTACCCGGTCCTCGATTGGTGCTATCAGAACCGAGGGCAGACGGGGATCAAGGCCATTTTGATCTATCCCATGAACGCCCTGGCCAATGATCAGGCCACGCGGATCGCCAAGCTCATCTGGGACAACCCCAACCTGAAGGGGAACGTGACGGCGGGCCTTTACGTTGGACAGAGAGAAAAGCATCCCCATCAGGTCATGGGGGAGGGAAGCATCATCACAGACAAGGAGACCCTCCGTCTTTCCCCTCCCGACATCTTGTTGACGAACTACAAGATGCTCGACTTCCTGCTGATCCGTCCGATTGATGCGCCGCTATGGGCCTTGAATACCCCGGAGACGCTGCGCTTTCTGGTGGTGGATGAGCTGCACACATTTGATGGGGCGCAGGGGACGGACTTGGCCTGCTTGATCCGCCGGCTCAAGGCGCGTTTGGGAACGCCCCAAGGGCATCTTTGCTGCGTGGGGACGTCGGCGACATTGGGTGGGGAGCAGGGGGCGGACGACTTGATTCAGTATGCCTCCTCTGTGTTCGGGGAGTCGATCCCCCAGGATGCCCTGATTACGGAGTCCCGAATGCATTCAGGGGACTTCTTGAAGGGGCAAGCGATCCAGCGCTCCAATCTGGTTCCGGAGAGCATGGCTCGAGGGCTCGATCCCGAGGAAAGCGCTTCCTACGAAGCGTACATCAAGAGGCAGGCGCAGCTCTGGCTCGGCGAGGACGGACCGGTGCAGCCTTATGAGAGCGAAGCATGGCGGCTGGATCTCGGCCATGAGCTCATGGGACATGTTTTCTTTCAGAACCTCTTGAAGACCCTCCGTGGGCGACTCCTGAGTTATGAGGAGATCCTGCAGGAGATCGAGCGCATTGGCCCCTTTTTCAAGGAGCTGAACAAGGAGCACCGGATATTGCTCCTCAACAGCCTTCTTGCCCTGGTGGCGGAGGCGCGTTTCAAGATAAGGGAGGAAAACGGTTCGGAAGAGCCCCAAAACGTAGAAGTACGACACCAGCTCTGGCTCCGAGAGCTTCGCCGCATGGTGTGCTCTGTGGATCCCCAGCCTGAGCTGACCTTTGTGGACGACCTGACCGAGGAGCAACGGCAGAAGCACCTTCCCCTGGCCCACTGCCGGGAATGCGGCAGCATGGGATGGATTGGCCTTCAAAAAGCAGCTGAGAACCGGCTCACCGGGAATCTTCAGGATATCTATGTGGAGTTTTTCAAGGATCATTCCACGAAGCTCCGTTTCCTCTTTCCGGAGGCCGAGGGCGGCGCATCCCACCCGGAAGGCCAGCTGTGCTTTTTTTGTACCAGCTGCATGCACTTGTCCTTCAAGGAGGCGGTGAAGACCTGCCCGCTCTGCGGGGGGAAAAGCATGGTCCGGGCCTTTCTCCCGCCAGCGCCCAGCCACGCCTGCCCGTTTTGCGGAGCGCACAACAGCTTGACGCTGCTGGGATCACGGGCAGCCAGCTTGACCAGCGTGATGATCTCCCAACTCTATGCATCCGCCTACAACGAGCACAAGAAGCTGATCACGTTTTCAGACAACGTGCAGGATGCGGCCCATCGGGCAGGGTTTTTCGCTGCGCGCACCTATCGGTTCAACCTCCGGGCCGCCATGCAGCGGTTTCTGCAAGAGGGCGGTGAAGGGCTCCACCTCGAGGATTTCGGAAAGAGGCTGAACCAGTACTGGCGCCATCAGCTGGATGAAGGGGCCTATGTGGCAACCTTCCTGGCTCCGAACATGGCGTGGTTCCAGGACTACGACTACCTCAAGGAGCATGGACGACTGCCCAAAGGATCCAGGCTCCTCGAGGACATTCGAAAGCGGCTCCAGTGGGAGGTCTACAGCCAGTACTGCTTTGATGCCCGGATCGGCCGAACCCTGGAGAAGAGCGGCGCATCCATCGCGCACCTATCCAAGGCAATGCTGGAGGAGGCAGCTGAGGAGATACACGAAAGGTTGATCAACGAGGTCGGTGAGCTCAGAGATCTTTCGAAGAGAGTTGTCCTCATGTTCCTTCAGGGCCTTCTCTTGGAGCTCAAGAACCAAGGGGCGGTTTTCATTCCGGTCCTGAGCAACTACGTCCAGAAGTGGGGAAACACTTACCTGATCAGCCAGCGGCATATCCCGTGGATGCAGAGCATCGGGCAAAGGACGCGCGCTCCTTCCTTCTTGACCACGAAGCAGGATCTGCCGCGCTTTGATGCGCTGTTTTCAAAGAATGGGCGCCCCAAGACCTGGTACGAGGTGTGGGCCCTGAAGTGCCTGGGAAGCGCCCATCCCTTGCCTGGCGAGGTGATTCCTTTCGTCTACGACAAGGCGTTGGGTGCATTGACGGGAATAGGAATCTTGGAGGAACGGATCCAGGAGAACCATCGCGTCTGGGGGCTGCTGCCCGCCGCGTTTTTGGTGGAAGAGGATCCGGAGCAGGTTTCCTGCGATGCGTGCGGACATGAGATTTCGGTCCACCGTACCGAGCGATCAGATTGGATCGGCGCTCCTTGCATGCGAAGGCATTGCCAAGGAACCTATCAACATGTGCGGGAGGGGCTCGACTACTACGGCCGCCTCTATGCCCGGGGGGACATCCAACGGCTGTTTGCAGCCGAGCACACAGGCCTTCTCAAGCGAGACGAGAGAAGAGAGCTGGAAGCGGCTTTCAAGGCGGAAAAGGATCGAAAGCCTTGGCATCCGAATCTGCTCTCATGTACCCCAACGCTCGAGATGGGGATCGACATCGGAAGCCTCTCCTCCACCATTCAATGCTCCGTGCCGCCCAGCGCAGCCAGCTACCTCCAGCGGATCGGGCGCTCCGGAAGGAGGGACGGCAACGCCGTCAACGTGACGGTGGCCAATGGGAACCCGCACGATCTCTACTTCTATGCCCAGCCTTCGGAGATGCTGGAGGGGAAGATCTCTCCTCCGGGCGTATTTCTCAATGCATCAGCCGTGCTGGAGCGCCAGCTTACGGCCTTTTGCTTTGACCGTTGGGTCCAGTCCGGAGCGACCGAGGCGGACTTGCCCATTCGCATCGGGGGCGTGCTGAGCCGATTGGGGAAGGGGAAGGAAACGCTTTTCCCTTTCTCGTTTCTGCTGTTCATTGAGAACCACCAGAGCGAGATTTTTGGGGATTTCGTTTCTTTGTTTGAGGACGGGCTCGTGCCAGAAACCGTTGCGAGCCTTGAGATTTTCATGCAGGGAGACAAGAACCAGGAAGGGAGCCTCTCTTACAAGATCCTGGAGGGCCTTATTGGACTCAACAAGGAAAGGAACTCCCTTCGAAACCGCATCAGGCGGCTTCACAAGCTGATCAAGAAGAAGGAAACCGATCCTGCCAAGGACAAGAACCACGAGGAGGAGCTGGAGGAGCTGATACGGGAGAAGGAAGCGCTTCAGAAGCTGGTTCAGTCCATCAATGACCGGAACACTTTCAATTTCTTCACGGATGAAGGCTTGCTTCCCAACTATACCTTTCCCGAAGCAGGCGTGCTCCTGCGTTCCGTGGTGTACCGAAAGAATCAGCGCGCGGGAAAAGGCGACCGCAAGTACGAGACCATGGTGTTCGACTATGAGCGCGCCGCCCAAAGCGCCATTTCCGAGCTGGCCCCTTCCAACACCTTCTACGCCGGGGGAAGGCGTGTCGTGGTGGATCAGATCGATATGGGGGTTTCCTCCATTGAGGTTTGGCGATTATGCGACCACTGCTCGCATATGGAGCTCGGGGGAGACGAGACCAGCAGCGCTTGCTCCGGCTGCGGGAGCCTCATGTGGTCGGATCAAGGCCGCAAGCAGGAGCTTGTGCGCATGCGGCAGGTCTTTGCCACCACACCGGATAGCCAAAGCCGAATCGGGGATGACAGCGATGACCGAGACCCGGCTTTCTACAACCGCCGGATGCTGCTGGACTCAGAAGAAGGGCATATCACCGCCGCATACAAAGCCGAGGATGAAAGCTTCCCTTTTGGTTTCGAGTTTGTCTCACGGGCTGTGTTCAGGGAGATCAACTTTGGGCCCCGGGAGGACGGCGCCCGCGTGGTGTCTGTGGCCGGGGAGGATATCCAGGCGGGCGGATTCAGCATCTGCCGTTACTGCGGAAAAGTCCAAAGGGGCAAAAAGGCCATCCATGCCTTGGACTGCTCGGCCAAGGATCCGGCTGCTGAAAAAAACTTCATGGAAACGGTCTACCTCTATCGAGAGTTTGCCTCCGAAGCCATCAAGATCCTTTTGCCGGTGACCACATTCAGTGGGTCGGATGAAAAGCTTCATTCGTTCATTGCAGCCCTCCATCTGGGCTTGAAGAGAAAGTTCAAGGGAAACATCGATCACCTCCAGACCATGCACCACCGGGAGCCCGTTTCGGACTCCCTTGTCAGCAAGCAGTATCTCGTCCTCTTTGACACTGTGCCCGGAGGAACCGGGTACATCAAGCAGCTGATGCGCCAGCAGACGTTGATGGAGGTCTTCCAAACAGCTCTTGATGCCCTACAGAGCTGCCCTTGCGGGCAGGATCCCAAAAAGGACGGCTGCTACTCCTGCCTTTACGCGTATCGAAACAGCTATACCATGGCGGAGACCTCCCGAAAGACGGCCATCGCCTTGTTGACGGAGATTTTGGCGCATCGGGATCGCATGGTCGCTGTGAGCGATTTGAAGAGCATCCCTGTGGGAGCGCTGCTGGATAGCGAGCTCGAAGCTCGATTCCTGGAGGCCCTCCGGCGCCTTTCAAAGAAGGGGATCTCGGTGTCGTTGTCAAAGAACGTCGTCCACTCCAAGCCCGGGTTTTTCCTCCAAATTGATGATCATGCATACGATATCGAGCTCCAGGCGGAGCTGGGCCATGCCGAGGGGGTGGCTGTCCCCAGCAGGGCCGATTTTGTTTTCCATCCCGTCCGGGATACGGAAAACAGCAAGCCGATCGTGGTCTTCACCGATGGATACGCCTTCCATAAGAACCGCATTGCCGAGGACACAGCGCAGCGCCTGGCCATCCTGCGAAGCGGAAAGTACCACGTATGGTCACTGGCTTGGAAGGACGTGGAACACCAGTTTCACAGCCAAGGGGATTACTTCGTCAATTATCTGCATCCCAACGGGAAACCGAGCGGCGGCAAGTTCGATCAGTTGTGGGAAGGATACGGGTTAAAGAACGGAAGCAAGGTCCATCCCGCAGACAGCTTCCGGCTGTTTGTTCGCCTGCTGAGAAAGCCCGAAGTCACCGCCTGGCAGATGGCCAGCTTTGTTCAGGCCATGGTCTATCTGGACCTGGCCCTTTCCTCCGATGAGAAGCGGCTTGCCAATTGGTTGGAAGATCTCGGAAGGCGCCTCCCGGATAACGTAATGGGGGTCTTTGAGGGGATCGGCAGAGACAGCCTTTATGGCCACATTCCACCGCAGGAGGGAGCCTCAAATGAGGTCGTCAACCTTCACTGTGTTTTTGGAAAGAAGGCGTTGAATCCGCCGGATGGAAACGGGGGCTGTGCGGTCTGTCAGATCGACGATACGGACGAGAGAATTGAGACACAAGGATTTGAGGCAGCCTGGATCGGTTTTCTGCGCCTCATGAACGTCTTTCAGTTCCTTCCCAAGGGGTATTTCCTAAGCCGGAAAGGCTTGGAAAAGGGTTTATACGGGTTCCTTACCGATTCTTTTGACACCGCACAGCGAGCGGCCCTACCAGATTCCGGTGAGGATCTTGAAAGAGGCATGGAAGGTTTACAAACTTCGCAGGGGTGGAGAGAAGCATTGGAGATGACGGAACCGATGCTGCACTCTTTGTTACGAAAACTCCAGGAGGCGGGATGGCCTTCGCCAGAGCCTGGGTTTGAATTGTCCAATGAAGGTGGTGTGGTGTTGGGGGCGGCTGAGCTCTCATGGCCAGAGCGACGCTTAGCTCTACTTTCACCTCAAGAGATGGCGCACGCATCCGCATTTCAGGATCAGGGGTGGGAAGTCCTTTCTCTCGAGGATGTGCTTCGAGAGCCTGAAACATTGATCAACATGCAAGGCGCTAGGGAGGCGAATCGGTGAGCCGGATGGACATCAAGGTAGCAATATCTTCTGACTTCTTGTCGTCTTTTGCTGATATTCCATCGAAGCAGCAAAACAAGGTTCTCAATTTCATCAACAAATTCCGTACAGATCCGACATTGCCCGGTTTGAACTATGAAAAGATCGGCGGGGCGAGGGATCCGCACTTCCGTTCCGTACGAATCGACGGCAGTTATCGCGGTATCGTTTTCAAGCCTGATACCGGGAATGTCTACATGCTCATGTGGGTAGATACCCATGACAAGGCCTATGCGTGGGCTCAGAACAAGATTTGCCAGGTCCATCCTGAGACCGGCAGCTTGCAGGTCTACGACGCGGTTCCTGTCCAGGAGGAGCATCCGGGCGAGCAGGATCAGAGGGAATCGCTTTTTCAGGACATTTCTGAAAGGCATCTCAGGCGATTTGGGGTTCCCGAGGAACTGCTGCCATTGGTGCGTCGCCTCGAGACAAAGGATGAGCTGGAAAAGGCCTCAGCGGCGCTTCCTCAAGAGGCCTATGAGGCATTGTTCTTCCTCGCTGAAGGATTTTCTGTGGAGGAAGTGGACCAGGAGATGGAACCTTCCGCGACAGAAAAGGTGGATACGAAAGATTATGCCAAGGCTTTGGAGAAGCCGACGTCCAAGCTGCGCTTCTATGTGGTGGAAGACGATCTCGAGCTGGCCGCCATCCTCCATGCGCCGTTGGAGAAATGGAGGGTGTTTCTTCATCCTTCTCAGCGGAATCTCGTGGAAAGGTCATGGAATGGGCCTGTCCGGGTGCTCGGAGGGGCCGGAACGGGGAAGACCGTGGCTGCCTTGCATCGTGCGAAGTATCTGGCGCAGCAGATATTCACTAGGCAAGAGGATCGCATTCTTTTCACGACCTTTACACGCAACCTCGCAGCTGACATCCAAGACAACCTACGGGCTATCTGTTCGAGAGAGGTCCTGAGGCGGATTGAGGTGGTGAACCTGGACAAGTGGGTTGCGGACTTCTTGAAGCGCAATGGGTACAAGTACGAAATTGACTACGGAGAAAGGGGGCGAGAGCTCTGGAACCGCGCCCTAGATATCGCGCCAGAGGAGCCAGAGCTGGATGATTCCTTCTACCGCGATGAGTGGGAGCGCGTGATACAACCGCAGGGGATTACATCAAAACAGGAGTACCTCAAGGCATCTCGTGTTGGGAGGGGCGTGCCGCTCAATCGGAAGGTCCGTATCCAGGTCTGGCCTGTGTTCGAAGAGTACCGGACCCTGATGAATGAACACGGCCTGAAGGAGCCAGATGATGCCATGAGGGACGCCCGTCACCTCCTTCTATCGGGAGAGGCCTCTGTTGGCTATAGGACGGTTGTGGTCGATGAGGCCCAGGACATGGGAGCCCAAGCGTTTATGCTCCTCCGACATTTGGTGCAGGAAGGGAAGAACGACCTCTTCATCGTGGGCGATGCCCACCAGAGGATCTATCGGCACAAAGTCGTCCTAGGTCAGTGCGGCATCAAGATCGTGGGTAGAAGCAGGAAGCTTAGGGTCAACTACAGAACCACAGATGAGACCCGGAAATGGGCCGTGGGTTTGCT
>CAYYVD010000045.1:0-20790 GCA_964475045.1 uncultured Desulfobacterales bacterium
GCCTCCCCGGCTACGGCCTGGGCCGTGATGCCGAGGCTCCCGTAGACCAGGTCCAGGAAGAGGCCGAGCAGGACGGAGACCACGGCGATGGAGCTGAGGTACACGGCGGTCGCCCGCTTGCCGAGGACCTCCATGAGCATGGACAGGGACGCGACGTTGGTGGCAGGGCCTGCGAGGAGAAACACCAGGGCCGCACCCGGACTCACCCCTTTGAGGATCAGGGCGGCGGCGATGGGTGTGGACGCCGTGGCGCAGATGTACAGGGGGATGCCCGCCGCCAGCATGACGAGCATGCTCACGAGGCCCCCTCCGAGGTGCCGGGTCAAAAAGCCGGCGGGCAGGAGCACGTGGATGGCGCCGGCCAGAACCAGGCCCACGAGAAACCACGGGGCCAGGTCCGGCCAGAGCTCTCTGAAAGAGAAACGCATGCCTGCCTCCAGCTTCTCGGAGAGGGTGTGGTGCCTGCGGTGAGCTTTGGGGTCGCAGTTCACCCCGTCGCAGCACCCGTCCACGGGGCAGGACAGATCCGGGGCCTGAGGCTTCTCTTCGGTTTGGCGGGAGGCGAACAGGTTTTCCGCCAGCCCGGCGGCGGTGGCGGTGACAAAGGCGGCCGTCGGCCGTGCCACCGTCATGACCGGGTCCAGCAGGGCATAGGTGATGGCGATGGAGTCCACACCCGACTCGGGCGTGGAGATCAGGAACGAGGCCGTGGCGCCGTTGCCGGCCCCCTGCCGCTTGAGCGAGGCGGCGGCCGGCACCACACCGCAGGAGCAGAGCGGAATGGGGACGCCCAGCAGGGCCGCCTTGAGCACGGAACGCACCTTTCCGCCGCCCAGATGGCGGGCCACGGTGGCCGGGTTCAGGAAGGATCGCAGAAGGCCCGCCACGACGATTCCGAACAGGATGTACGGGGCGGACTCCCGCAGGATCTCCCACGCGGACAGCAGGATCTGGGCGGCAAAGGGGAGCATACCATCACACTATGGATTCATCGGGCATTGTCAATCGAGGAATGCGGTGAACGGGACGGCGCCCTCCGGCGTCGAAAGGAGCGTTTCATTGACAGGGCGGAGCTTTTGTCCTAAGTTGTTTCGGCGTTCAGAACCCGCCATGTTCATTCCAGGAGCGGCCATGCACATTCGACGCGTCATGTTCCGGCACGACGACTACCCCACCGACGCCTACTACCCCTTCAACCTGGAGACCTTTCGCCGCACCAAGCACCTGGATTTTTCGACGCCCGTCACCCTGTTCGTCGGCGAGAACGGAAGCGGGAAGTCCACCCTGCTTCGCGCGATTGCCAACCGGTGCGGCATCCACATCTGGAAGACCATCGAGACCTCCCGTTACGAGCTCAACCCCTACGAGGACCTGTTGTGGCGTTTCATCGACGTGTCCTGGAACGGAGAGTACGTCCACGGCTCCTTCTTTTCCTCGGAGATCTTCCACGATTTCGCCCGGAACCTGGATGAATGGGCGGTGTCCGACCCGGACTCCCTGCGGTACTTCGGGGGAAAATCCCTCATGACCCAGTCTCACGGCCAGTCTCTGATGAGCTACTTCGAGGCCCGCTACCGGATCAAAGGTCTCTATCTGCTGGACGAACCGGAGACGGCCTTGTCGCCCCGAACCCAGCTGGACCTGCTCCGCCTGCTCGAGGAAACCGGGCAGGCCGGGCACGCCCAGTTCATCGTGGCCACACACTCTCCCATCCTGCTGGCCTGCAGGGGAGCGACCATCTACAGCTTCGACGACATTCCCATTCGGGAGACGGCCTACGAGGACACCGAGCACTATCAGGTCTATCATGACTTCATGCGCGAGATGGAACGCCGGCTGGGGGAGACCCAAGGGAGGTGAGGTTCCGGGTCCGCCGCGGCGGGGCGTCGATGAAAGGCGGGAGGACATCGAAAAGGGCGGGTTGGTTTGAGTCGTGGAAAGCCACGGAGGGCGCTCGAGCTCGATTTCGACGTCGATTGGATTCGACCACGGAGGAGAGAGGCTCATGGAGGAGCAGAACCGGCATCACCCTGGGACCGTTTTGTTGGTGGATGACGAGCAGATCATTGTGGAGGTGGGCGAGCAGATGCTGAAATCGCTGGGCTTTCGTGTCCTGACCGCTCGAGGCGGGCCGGAGGCCCTGCAGCTGTATGCCCGGCACAGAGACGAGATCGACCTGGTCGTGCTGGATCTGAGCATGCCGGGCATGGACGGCGGGGAGACCTTCGACCGGCTCAGGCGGGCCGATCCGGACATTCGGATCCTGCTCTCCAGCGGGTACGGCATCGACGGCGATGCGGAGGAGCTGCTGAGCCGGGGGTGCCGGGCCTTCATTCAAAAGCCCTTTCGCCTGTCCGACCTGGCGACGGCCGTGGAGGAATCCATGAAAGACTGACGTCCGTCGGACAATCCCCGGTCCGCACGTCGTGGCGTATGTTCTTCCCCTTCGGGCCCTTCGTGATCTTCGTGGTGAAAAGAAGCACCCGTTTCACCGCGAAGGACACGAAGAACACGAAGGAGCCAGCAGTCGCGTTGCACCGTGAAAATGGCGCTGCGTTCAGGCACGGTGTCAAGCGTCGCCTGGAACGCTTGGTTGGGGCTCCTTGTCTTCTCCATCCAAATCGCTATCGGGATCGGGATCGAGATCGATATTTGCTACCTCTTCCCCGTGGACCGTTTGCTTCCTCTTGAACCCGGTGTCCCCTCCCTTTCGTATACCCAGTCGACGCAGCCGATCGACAACCGATCAACGTCCAGTCTCTCGTGTGCCAATGTCATGATGCTTCGATCCCGATCCCGATAGCGATCCCGATTTCGATGGCCCCAACCCGGAGGATATCCGGATGCCGGTTCTGCGGGCGGACGGCGCAGGGTCATGTCTTCCGGTACAACGCCAGGACGCCGTTCAGGGAGCGCCCCGGCGTCAGGAGCTCCAACCCGAAGAACCGGGGCTGGATCCTTTCCAGCCCATAGACGGCGAAAACCGCTCCGGGCCTGGCTTTTCGAGCGATCAGCGCGGCGAACTCCTCCTGCATGGTGAGGTAGGTGTAGAAGAGGTCGAAGTCCTCGAAGGCCACACCGGTGCGCTCCTCGATCCTTCGATGAAGGGCGTCCCGGGTGGAGTCCCCTTCGAGCAGATGGATGTTCCGGGGAACCGGGGAAAGCCCCCGGCTGGAGAGGACCGCCTCGAGCCGGCGCGTCAGGTCCTGGTGCTCCTCGAGGATCCAGTCGTCCGTCTCCACGCCCACGGACACGCGGACCAGGTAGCCGAGAAACACGTTCACCCGGCCGTCGGCACAGCCCATGTCCAGAAACCGCGTTTCGCCGGGCACGAGGAAGCGGTTGGACAGCAGCGGCTCCAGGCAGTGAAGCAGCTTCCCGAGCTCACTCGAACGTCGAAAACCCAGAGAGCCCACGTCCCCCACCTGACGCTCGTCGTAGAAGCGGGCGACCGCCTCGAGGGTCCTCCACGTGCCCGGAGGCACGGATCCCGCTCGCCCCTCCTCCGAGTCCGTGTTCTCAGGGGCATTCGGCATACAGCACCTGCTTCACCCTTTCCTCCAGGAGAAAGAGTGCTTGGATCTCCGCGCCTTCGCACGCACGAAGAGGCTTCAGGTTGGTGGGAGAAAGGCTCCGGGTGATCCGGCCGCACAGGTAGTTGATGCAGATGACGTGCCGGGCCGCGAGGACGCAGCCCGTCGGGCCGAGAAAGAAGCACCCCGCCGGATCCAACCGGCCCCGGGGAAGGGGGCGGCCCAGCAGTCGATTGATCAACAGCAGGACTGTGCTGTACCGGTCCTCGATGCCCTTTCCGCAGCAGGATCCACCTTCGAGGCGCTCGCAATCCCGGCAGAACGCCTCGACACCGGCCTCGCGCATCCGCAGGCCTGAGGCCTCGGCGGCGGTCTCGAACCGGGTCAGAAGGCCGGCGAGGACCGGGTCCCCGCGCAGCCGGTCTCCATCCCTTCGAAAGCGGTCATCGGCCCAGGCGACCTTCTCCTCGACGGGGCTGTCCAGAGCCGGACCCCGGGGGTCAGGCCTTCTTTTTTCCACCGCCCTTGCGACCACGCGACTTCTTTCCGCCCTTCTCTTCCTCGGACCCTGCGTTGCCGAACTGCTTGAGCCCCTCGGCCAGGGTGCGGAGCTTGCGATCCACCAGGTCGTTGACGCTGTTCTTGGTGTAGGTGCCGTCCGCCTTTCGTTTGCCCGCCGGCTTGCCGGAGAGAAGCTCGATGCCTTGGTCGACGGTCTTCACCGGCCAGACGTGGAAGGATCCCTGCTTCACGGCCTCCACGACGTCCTTGCGGAGCATCATGTCCTTGAGGTTGGACTCGGGGATCATGACCCCTTGGCTCCCGGTCGCGCCGATCTTCCTGCAGCAGTCGAAAAACCCCTCGATCTTCTGGTTCACACCTCCGATGGCCTGGATCTCACCCTTCTGGTTCACCGAGCCGGTCACCGCGATGGACTGCTTCAAGGGAATCTCCGCGAGGCTCGAGAGGAGGGCATAGACCTCGGTGGAGGACGCGCTGTCGCCGTCCACCCCCCCGTAGGACTGCTCGAAGGCGATGCTGGCGCTCATGGTGAGAGGCTTCTCCTGGGCGTACTTGTGCCGGAGGTACCCGCTGAGGATGAGCACGCCCTTGTTGTGGGTCTTGCCCGACAGATCCGACTCCCGTTCGATGTTGATGATGCCGGCGCGGCCCATGGAGGTGGAGGCGGTGATCCGGCTTGGCTTTCCGAAGGCGTAATCGCCCATGTCGTAGACCGCGAGCCCGTTGACCTGTCCGACCTTCTCGCCGTCCACGTCGATCATCAGGGTGCCGCGATCGATCATCTCCTGAAGCTTCTCCTCCACCATGTTGGATCGAAAGACCTTGGCCTCGATGGCCTGGTCCACGTGCCGGTCCTCCACGGCCGAGGCCCCGTCCCGGCCGGTCCAGTAGTCCGCCTCCCGAATGAGGTCGGTGATTTCGGAGAAGCTGGTGGAGAGCTTCTCCTGGCGTCCGGTCATTCGAACCGCCTCCTCGATCAGGGCGGCGACGCCCGTTCGGTCGAACGGCCGGAGACCGTCCTCGTCCACCCGCATCTTGATGAACCCGGCGAACTGCCGAATGGACTGCTCCGTCCTGTCCATGGCCGTGTCAAAGGCGGCGCGCACCTTGAAGATCTTGGGCAGGTCCTCGTCGTGCCGGAGCAGGAGGCTGTAGATGGGATCCTCGGAGATGATGATGACCTTGGTGTTCATGTCCACGGGTTCGGGTTTCAATCCGGTGGTGGTGAACAGGTAGATGGGATCGTACGTCTGAATCTCCATTTTTTCGGTCTTGAGGGCACGCTTGAGGGAGAGCCACACGCCCGGTTCGATCAGCGCATCCATGAGGTTGATCACCAGGTATCCCCCGCTCGCCTTGATGAGGGATCCTGCACGGATCTTGCTGAAGTCGGTGCGCCACACCCCGCTCCGGTCCACCACACGCTCGATGGTGCCGAAGAGGTTCCGGTAGGTGGGGTAGGACTCGACGATCACCGGCAGGGAGGCGCGCTCGGCGTTGTCCACGATCACATTGACCTGATAGGGCTGAAAGGGGGCGGCCTCTGAGATCACGAACGGGAACCCCTGCCCCTGCTCTTTTCCCTGGGTCTGGAACACCTTGAGGTTCTCGCCCAGGTCCTCGAGCATGTCGTCCAGGAACGACAGGACCTTTTCCCCGTCATAGCTCTGGCGCAGAGGGGCGAGGCCGTCCTCGGCCAGCTGCATGAACAGCATGTAGTCCGTCTTTTCGATGTTCTCCTGGACCTCCTTCTGAAGATCCCGAAGCTCGAGAAAGATCTGGTCCACCTGCTCCCGCAGCTCCATCTGCTTCTGCTTCAGGGCCTCGAACTCTTCCCGGGGGAACCGCCCTTTCTCCACCATGGACTCGATCTGGTCGATGTGGGTGGGGTTTCCGTCCACCAGGGGAACGACCTCGGGGCGCTTGATCTCCCCCATCTGCATGTCCACCAGGGCGAACCCCTCCTCTCGAACCTTTTTGTCGAGATCCTTGAAGAACCCCTTTCCTTTCTTCTCGTAGGCCTGCATGATCTCTTTTTTGCGGTTGAGGTAGTCCTGACTCTCGAACAGGGCGGGGGCCTCCCGTTT
This sequence comes from uncultured Desulfobacterales bacterium, assembly GCA_964475045.1. Classification (GTDB taxonomy): domain Bacteria; phylum Desulfobacterota; class DSM-4660; order Desulfatiglandales; family HGW-15; genus JAIPEI01. The sequence continues at coordinate 6,143 of CAYYVD010000045.1, forward strand.
CAGGTGCTCCATGAAGCCGTGCACGTCCTTCTTGAACGTACGCCCCTTTCCTGCAGGGAAGCGAAGCAGGATCGGGTTTTCCGGCGCCTTGAAGTTGTTCACATAGCAGAGGTCGTCGGGGATGCCGTCGCTCTTCTGCTCGGCCATCTGCTCGAGGAGCTTGCGGACGGTGGACATGCGGCCGGTGCCTGCGATCCCGGTGACGAAGATGTTGTACCCCTGCTTGTGCATGCCCATGCCGAACCGGAATGCCTCGACGCCGCGGTCCTGACCGATGATCTCCTTCAGCGGCTCCAGGTCCCGGGTGGTCTCCAAGGCGAGGGAAGCCGGGTCCAGCCGCCATCGCAGCTGGTCGAGGGAGGCTTCCTGAGCACGGGCTGATTTCTTCGTCGGCATGGCGGATCTCCTTCAGGCGCGGTTTTTCCGTACTGTACGGGTCCGGTGTTCTGGATGGGGGCGGCCGCGGGGCCGTCTCCGGCCCGTGGTCAGTCGACTCGAATCTCGATCTCTCGAACCGCGCTGGTTCTGCACTTGGGAAGCACGATCTCGAGCATGCCCTGGTTTAGGGTCGCCGAGGCCTGCTCCGGGATCACCCGGCAGGGGAGGCGGATGCTGCGCGTGAAGGCGCCGTACCTCGACCGGGAAGAGGGGCGGGTTCCTTGGAAGGGCTCCTCTCGGCTCGTGCCCTGGATGGTCAGCTGGTTTTCCGAGAGCCGGACGGACAGGTCGGCCGGGTCGAAGCCCGGGACGCGGGCGCGGAAGACGAGCGCGTCCCGCCGGTCGAGCCGTTCGACCGAGTCGACCCCGCCGTTCGGCGGTGGAAGGTTCGGCATGCCGAAGTCGTCCCAGACCTGTGCGAACAAGCGTCCCAGGTCCCGCCTGAGGCGCTTCATCTCCTCGGTTTTCCAGATGGTCAGCTCAGCCATGCTTCGGCCCCCTGATGGTTTGGGTGGACGGCGATGGTCCATGAATCGCGCCCGTACTCAGCGAAGCGGTACTCGTACCCGCTTTTCGCTTGCAGCGGCATTGCGTCATCGAGTGCGCGTACGATGGGTCTTGCCAACGGTCAAGGATCACCGGATCAAAGAAGGGGCATCCAGTGGCTCTGCTGTTCGGGATCTCGGCGCTCCCGGCGCCATTGTAGAAAGATGCCTCCTGCGTGGCAAGCCCTTTCACCGCGGCGGGTTCTGACCGCGGGGTTGCGGCTGGGCGCTTTACAAGCCCCCATGTCCGGGATACAGTACGCGATCATGGAGGTCGTCGCGAAAGGCGGGTGGGTATGGGAATCCTGCGGTTCAAGAAAACCAACAACCGGGCGGTCCTGGGCTTCCTGCTCCCCTTTCTCGCCATGGGGGCCGCGTCCGGGATCGTGCTCTGGAATCGGACCCACGCCCTGCCGTTTCCGGTCTGGCTTCCATTGCTGACCCTGGTCCCCGCCCTGCTGGCGGTCGGCCTCGTCCTCTCCATCACCTCGATCCCGCTCATCGACGAGTTGGGAGACCGGGACTACGCCTACTCCGGTCTGGTGCTCAACGCCTTCCTGCTCCTTCTGCTGGCCTGCAGCCTCCTGTACTACCTTTTCCGCATCCAAGGAAACAGCTGAACCCGCGCCTCGCGGGGCGTCCACCAGCGGCCAGACACCCCACATCTGGTGATTCGATGATGCCGCGGCCCATGCTGTAGCGTGTCACGGCCCGCCCACTCTCTGGGCCTTTCCAGGGACGGGTTCGGGTTTCCATGGCCATTTTTTCCTTGACAGCCCGGGGGGTTATTGGATAAAAGTGTCACAAAGTGGAACTTAGTGGGACAAAGTGGCATCATGTTCAAAGGACGCTCCCGACATACCTTGGACGAGAAGGGCCGGCTGGCGGTGCCCGCTCGCTTCAAGGAGGTCCTCCAGCAGAAGGACGACAATGTCCTGGTGCTCACGAATCATGACAGTTGCCTGTGGGCCTTTGCTCTCGACGACTGGCGAGCCATCGAAGAGAAGGCGGCGAATCTATCCCTTTTCAATCACGCAGCGAACCGTTATCTCCGTTACTTTATCTCCGGCGCACAGGAATGTCCACTCAAACAGGGCCGCATCACCATTCCTCCGGATCTGCGGGACATCGCCGGCCTTTCCAAGGAGGTCGTCCTGGTCGGCGAGCTGAAGATCTTCGAGGTCTGGGATCGGGAGCGATGGGAGGACGAGTTTGAGAAGGCGAGGCAAAGCTTTCCTCAAGACAGCCAGGTCCTCTCCGAGCTGGGGATCTAGCGGAGGGGCGCCGGCTTGACTACCTTCCACGAACCGGTGCTCCTCGAGGAGGCGGTTCGGGACCTCCTCACACGTCCCGACGGGGTGTACGTCGACGGAACCTGCGGGGGCGGCGGGCACAGCCGGGTCCTGGCGGAACGGCTCTCGGGCGAAGGGCGGTTGATCGCCCTGGATCGCGATCCGGAGGCCGTGCGACGCTGTCGCGAAAGGCTGTCCTTTCCGGGGAACCGGGTCCGTCTCCATCACGCGAACTATGCGGACCTGAGGGGCGTGCTCTCGGAGGAGGGCGTGGACACGGTGGACGGAATCCTGCTGGACCTCGGGCTCTCCAGCGATCAGCTGGAGCGCTCCGGCCGGGGGTTCAGCTTTCTACGGGACGAGCCCCTGGACATGCGCATGGATCCGGCACGGGGGAGGCCTGCGAGCCACCTGGTGAACACCCTGCCGGTACACGAGCTGGAGGGCATTCTGAGGGTCTACGGGGAGGAAAAGAGGGCCGGGGCGATCGCCCGGGCCGTGGGTCGCGCCCGGCAGGAGACGCCCATCACAACGGCCTCCGGGCTGGCCCGTCTGGTCCGGGCCGTGGTGCCGCCTTCCCGGAGGCCGGGCGCCAAGGACCCGGCTACGCGAACCTTCCAGGCCTTGAGGATCGCCGTGAACCGGGAGCTGGATCATCTGGACACGTTTCTGGAGAGGGTTCCGGCGTGGATCCACCGGGGAGGAAGGCTCGTGGTTGTGGCGTACCATTCCCTGGAGGACCGGAAGGTCAAGCAGGCCATGCGTTCCTGGGAGAAAGGGTGTACGTGCCCTCCGGATTTTCCGGTCTGCTCCTGCGGAACCCCCCCCCTGTTCGAGCCGATTCGGAGGGAGGGGTTGAAGCCGGCGAAGGAGGAGGTTGCAGCAAACGTCAGAGCTCGGAGCGCCGTCCTGAGGTCGGCGGAAAGGATTGGACCATGAACGCTCGACCCAACAGGAACGACTCGAACCGGCTGCGAAACCGTGGGACCGGCGTGCGCGTCCGTAACGCGCGAAAAAAGGACCGCAGGCTCCGTTTGACCCCACGCCAGCTCGTGCTCATCTCCGTCCTCTTTCTGTTCTTCATGGGGAGCGGCATCGGCTACGTGTGGTCCAACTTCGAAGGCACCCAGATCGGATACGACCTGAGCCGCCTTCAGAAGCGGGAGATGGAGCTGCTGGAGCTCCACCGCAAGCTCAAGCTGGAGCTGGCGTTCCTCAAGTCCCCGCAGTACCTGGAAAAGGCGGCCCGCAAGGCCGGTCTGCATTCGACGGAACCCGATCAGGTGATCCTGATTCCATGAGGTATTCAGAAAAAAAGTGGATTCGGTTTCGCATCTACACGGTCGCGACGGTGTTTGCGCTGGGGCTGGGGGTGATTCTGGCCCGCGGGTACCAGCTCCAGGTGCGCGAGCGGGACAAGCTCACCCGGATCGCCCGCAAGGGCTACAGCGGAATCGTCAAGCTACCGCCCAAGAGGGGGACGATCTACGACCGCAAGGGGAACGAGCTCGCAGTGAGCGTGGAGGTGGCCTCGGTCTATGCCCATCCCCAGCGGGTCGAGAACAAGGCCGGCGCCGCCGAGCGGCTCGCCCGGGTCCTGGGCGTCCCGGCGAAGGACCTCCGTGCCGAGCTGAACAGGAAGGCCCCGTTCGTCTGGCTCCGCCGCAAGGTCCCCCCCGACGTGGGGGAGCGGGTGCGCAACCTGGGGCTCAAGGGCGTGGGCACCACCGCCGAGTCCAAGCGCTTCTACCCCGGAAAGGAGATCGCCGGGCACCTCATCGGGTTCTCGGGCACGGACAACCAGGGGCTGGAGGGCCTGGAAAAGGCCTACGACCGATACCTCAAAGGGCCCCAGTACGTGCTGATCCAGATGCGCGACGCCCTTCGGAGGCCGTTCTTCGTCAGCCGGCCCACCCCGCGGGAGGATCAGGTCGGGTGGGACGCCATGCACGACCTCGTGCTGACCATCGACAAGCACATCCAGTACAAGGCCCAGCAGGCGCTGGAGGAGGCGGTCGAGAGGACGCAGGCCCTGAGCGGCCAGTGTGTGGTGGTGGATCCCCAGAGCGGTGAGATCCTGGCCATGGCCGTGGTTCCGTCCTTCAACCCGAACGCATTCGCCGAGTACGACCCGAGCCGGTGGCGCAACCGGACGGTGACCGACTGCTATGAGCCGGGATCCACCATGAAGGCCTTCCTGATCGCTGCGGCGCTGGACAAGCGCGTGGTCTCCCCCCAGACGCGGTTTCATTGCGAGAACGGTGCGTTTCAGGTGGCCAACCACGTGATCCACGACACCCACGAGTACGACGAGCTCACGGCGGAGGACATCGTGGTGCTCTCCAGCAACATCGGCGCGGTGAAGATCGGCTGGAAGCTGGGCTACCGAACCTTCGCGGACTACCTTCGGGGGTTCGGTTTCGGGAAGAAGACGGGAGTGGATCTGATCGGGGAGCGCGAGGGGTTCATTCGGCCCGCGGCCGAGGCCCGTTCCATCGACCGGGCCAACCTCTTCTTCGGGCAGGGGCTGACCGTGACCTCCATTCAGCTGGCCATGGCCATGGCCGCCGTGGCCAACGGCGGGCGACTCATGCGCCCTTACGTGGTCAAGGAGATTCGGGAGACGAACGGCCGCGTGGTGAAGCGCACGAGACCCCAGGTGGTGCGGCGGGTCCTGGCCCCGGACACCGCCCGCAAGGTGAAAAGGATCCTGAGCGGCGTGGTGAGCGAGCGGGGCACCGCTCCCCGCGCGGCCATCGCCGGTTATCAGGCGGCGGGAAAGACGGGGACCGCGCAGAAGGTGGACCCGCGGACCAAGCGGTACTCGAATAGCAAGTACGTGGCCCTGTTCGCGGGGTTCGTGCCGGTGGAGGACCCCAGGCTGGTGTGCCTGGTCATGGTGAACGAACCCAAGGGCAGCGCATACGGCGGGGTGGTGGCCGGGCCCGTGTTTCGAGAGGTCGGACGGTGGGCCTTGAATCACCTCCGGGTGACGCCCCGCCTGCGTCTGGCGTCTTCCGGGCGGACCCCCGGACCGCGCGAGGAAGTGACATTCGCGGTCCTCCGCGAAGGGACGAGCGGCGTGGGCGAAGAAGGGGAGGCGGACATGGGGCAGCACCTTTCGGAACAGGAGAACGCGGCCCCTGCGCGGGAAGAGCAGCCCCTTCCGGACTTCCGCGGGCAGTCCATGCGGGAGGTCCTGAAGCGGGGAAGCGCGTTGGGCATTCGGATGGTGCTCGAGGGGACGGGGCTGGCCGTCAATCAGGTTCCGGAACCGGGTGTGGGACTGAACCGGGTGAGCACGGTTCGAGTGAGGTTCCATCCGCCCATCTGAGACGGACGGTTCCGAACCGTCGATCTCCAGACAGGACGCGAGGGGGAGGGACATGGACCTGGGGCGGCTCATAGAGGGGTTGACTGAAGCGGAGGTGCTTCAGGGCGACCTGTCCCGCGAGGTCGAAGGTCTGTCCTACGACTCCAGGAAGGTCCGCCCCGGGCAGGTGTTCGTGGCCGTGCGCGGCCACACCCGGGACGGCCACGCCTTTCTTCAGGACGCCGTGGATCGGGGCGCCGCGGCCCTGGTGGCGGAGCGCTTTCCTCGTGTGGAGGGCCGGGCGGCCAGAATTCGGGTTCCCGACGCAAGGGAGGCCCTGTCCTTTCTGGCGGGACGATTCTACAACGAACCGTTCCGGGCCCTGCCGGTGATCGGGATCACCGGGACCAACGGAAAGACGTCCACCTCCTACCTGCTCGAGGCCATGCTGGAGGCGTCCGGGGCCCGGCCCGGTGTGATCGGAACCATCAACTACCGATACGGAGACGTCCGCCGGCCCGCCCCCGTGACCACCCCCGAGTCTCTGGACCTCATGGGTATGCTTCGGGAGATGGCGGATGCGGGGGTCACCCACGCGGTCATGGAGGTCTCGAGCCACGCCCTGGAGCAGGGGCGGGTTCGGGGATGTCCCATGCAGGTAGTGGTCTTCACCAACCTGTCGCGGGACCACTTGGATTACCATTCGGACATGGACGCCTACTTCCGGGCCAAGCGGCGTCTGTTTCAGGCTCCTCGGGACGGGGGGATCGCCGGCGAAGGCCCGGCCGTGATCAATCTGGACGATCCGAGGGGGGCTGATCTGGCCTCCCGGTCCCCGCGCCCCGTGATGTCCTATGGCCTTCGGCCGGGCTGCGACGTTCGAGCGGAGCTCATGGAGGAGGACCGCCGGGGGTTCCGGGCCAGGTTGGAGACGCCCAAAGGGGCCGCCGTGATCCGGTCCTCCCTGATCGGCCGGGTGAACCTGTACAACATTCTCGCGGCCTCCGGCGCGGCTCTGGCCCTGGGGTTGGACCTTCGGGACGCGGTCTCCGGCGTCGAGCGGGTGCAGAGGATTCCGGGAAGGCTGGAGCGGGTGGCCAATCCCAGGAACCTGAGCCTGCTGGTGGACTATGCCCACACCCCGGATGCGTTGCAGAAGGCCCTGGAAACGGTTCGCCCCCTGGTGGACGGCCGGCTCATCACCGTGTTCGGATGCGGCGGGGACCGGGACCGGGGCAAACGCCCGGAAATGGGCGCCATTGCGGCGCGGCTGAGCGATCTCGTGGTGGTCACCTCCGACAACCCGCGAACCGAGGATCCCCTGAGCATCATCGCCCAGGTCGAGGAGGGCGTGCGGTCCTCGGGCCTGCCCCGAATCGGAGGAGCGGAGGCGGCTTCGGCCGGCGGCACCGGCTACCTGGTGGAGCCCGACCGCAGAAGCGCGATTCGCAGGGCCGTCCGTGCCGCCGGTCCGGAGGACCTCGTTCTGATCGCGGGAAAGGGCCACGAGGACTATCAGGTTCTAGGGGCCAAACGGATCCACTTCGACGACCGGGAGGAGGCCGTCCTGGCCGCAGAGGAGCCGAGCGATTGAGCAGCGACCACGAAACAGCCGGGACCTGTGAGGCCGCCTGGGGGGCCACGGCAGGGGAGATCGCGGGGGCCCTCGAAGGGGTCCGTCTCGACGGGCCCTCGAGCACGGTGTTCACCGGTCTCAGCACCGACACCAGGACCCTGTCGCCAGGGGCTCTGTTCTGGGCCCTCGAAGGCGAGCGCTTCGACGGGCACGACTTCATTCCTCAGGCCCTGGAGCGGGGTGCGGCGGGCGTGGCGGGACGAAGGGAGCGCGTCCTCGGGACGGCCGTCCCGAAGGACCGCGCGGTCATCGGCGTCCCGGACCCGCTCGAGTCCCTCGGGGACCTGGCGTCCTGGTGGCGGCACGGGAGTCCGGCCGCAGTGGCCGCGCTCACGGGCAGCGTCGGCAAGACCTCCACCAAGGAGCTGGCCGCGGCCGTCCTGGACCTGGCCGGGCCGACCCTCAGGACCCGCGGAAATCTCAACAACCTCATCGGCCTTCCCCTGACCCTGCTCGGGCTTCGCGAGGAGCACCGCTACGCCGTGGTGGAGATGGGCATGAACCGCCCGGGGGAGATTGCCCGGCTCACGGACATCGCGGATCCGGATGTGGGTCTCATCACCAACGTGGCCCGGGCGCACCTGGAGGGACTGGGCGGCATTGAGGCCGTGGCCCGCGCCAAGGCGGAGCTTCTGGACCGCATGCGCCCGCAAGGCACCGCAATCCTCAACGGCGACGACGTCCTCCTGATGGCCGAAGCCCGGAGATGTCGCGGAAAGGTGGTCACCTTCGGCCTGGGACCCGGCAACCAGGTGCGGGCTGAGAAGGTGCGAAGCCTGGGACGGCGGGGGACCGGTTTCGTGCTGGTGATGGAAGGCCGGCGCTCGGAAGTTCGCCTGCGCGTGCCCGGGCGTCAGAACGTATGGAACGCAACGGCCGCCGCCGCCCTGGCCGGGAACCTCGGGATCCCTCTGGAGACAGTGGCGCGTGGTCTGACCCGCTTCGGCGGGGTCCCGGGACGGTTCACCATCCTGGACCTTTCCGGCGGCGGGGTCCTGGTGGACGATACGTACAACGCCAACCCGTCCTCGCTCGAGGCGGCGCTCGACTCCCTGGCCGATCTGGTCGAGGAGGGAGGGCGTAAGATCGTCTGCCTGGGGGACATGCTGGAGCTCGGGCGGGAAACGGTCTCCGCGCACGTGGAGGCCGGGCGAATGGCGGCGGAACGGGGAGCGGCTCACGTCCTGGCCCTGGGGGAGCACGCGGAAGACGTCCTTCGCGGGGCGCTGGATCAGGGATTGACCGCGCCGAGCGCGCACCGGGCCTCCAGCCACGAGGACATGGCCGAGACCCTCCTGAATCTGCTCGAGCCCGGCGATGTGGTGTTGCTCAAAGGGTCCCGGGGAATGCGGCTCGAGCGGGTGCGCGATCGCGTTTGCAGAGCGGATGGGAAAGGGGGCCGCGGTGGAACCGGCCAAGAGCATTCTGGTGGTGGACGATGATTCGGGAATTCGCGGGATCCTCGACGAGGCCCTCTCGAGGAGGGGGTACCGGGTCACCACCTCCCGGGACGGGGTCGAAGCGGTGAAGCGGCTGGGGGAGCGCTCCTACGACGTGGTGATCACGGACATCAACATGCCCGGCATGGGCGGGATCGATCTGCTCCGATGGATGAAGCGGCATCGCAGGAAGGAGCCGGTCGTGGTGGTCACCGGCTCGGTGCAGCAGGACCTCAGACCGGGCATGGGGCTGGCTCTGGTTCGCATGCGATTTCGAAAGCCGTTCAAGATCGCCGTCCTTGCCGCAGCCCTGGAGGAGATGTTCGCCCGAGACGACGAGGACGCCGGAAGCCGGTGGACTCCAAGACGGAAGGGAGCGGCCTGATTCATGCTGTACAAGCTGATCTACATCTTTCATCAGGACCTCTCCTGGCTCAACGTGTTCCGATACATCACGTTTCGGACCATCCTGTCGGCGCTTTCGTCCATGGCCGTCGTGCTCTTCCTCGGGCGCTGGGGCATCGAACGTCTTCGAGCCATGCAGATCGGTCAGTTCATCCGCGAGGACGGGCCCCCCAATCACAAAGGCAAGGCCGGGACCCCCACCATGGGAGGCTGCCTGATGCTCCCCGTGATCCTGATCAGCACACTCCTGTGGGCGGAACCGGGAAACACCTACGTCTGGCTCGTGCTCGTGGTGCTTCTCGGCTTCGGGGGCATCGGTTTTGTGGACGACTACATGAAACGCGTCCGCAGGAGCAGTCAGGGGCTCAGCGCCCGGGCCAAGTTCGGTTTGCAGTTCCTGGTGGCCCTGGCCGTGGCGGGGACGCTCTGTACCTACTCCGGTTACGACACCCGTCTCATGGTGCCCTTTTTCAAGGACCTGCGTCCGGACCTCGGCCCGTGGTACGTGCTGTTCGCCGTGTTCATCATCGTGGGTGCGTCCAACGCCGTGAACCTCACGGACGGCCTGGACGGCCTCGCCATCGGGCCCATCATCGTGTCTTTCGGCTGCTATCTGATCTTCGCCTACCTGGCGGGGCACGTGAAGATCGCCGGATACCTGCAGATCCCTTACGTGGCCGGGGCTGGCGAGCTCTCGGTGCTCTGCGGTGCGGTGGCGGGGGCCGGGCTGGGCTTTCTCTGGTACAACGCCTACCCCGCCGAGGTGTTCATGGGGGATGTGGGATCGCTTCCCCTGGGGGCGGTGCTGGGGACGGTTGCGGTGATGACCAAGCAGGAGATCGTGCTCGTGCTCGTGGGGGGGCTGTTCGTGGTGGAAGCCCTGTCGGTGATCTTCCAGGTGGGCTGGTTCAAGCTCACCGAGGGACGCAGGATCTTCCGCATGGCCCCGATCCACCACCATTTCGAGCTCAAGGGGTGGCCCGAGAGCAAGGTGACGGTGCGGTTCTGGATCATTTCCCTGATTCTGGCGCTTCTCGCCATCAGCACGCTGAAGCTGCGGTGAGGGAGTTCGCCGGTGGAGAAAGCGGTGGACATGGAAGTGGAAAAGGCCCTGCTGCAGAGCTGGCGCTACAGGCTTCAGCACCGGGTCAATCCCCTGCACGTGTACTGCCGCTTGATGGATCTCGGTCTGGGGAGGTTTCTCTCCCGCAGGCTGTGCATGCTCTACGAGCGGTGGTTTTTTCCGGTGGAAAGGCGCGGATGAAGAAGGGCCTGGACATTCGAGGCCGGCAGGTCCTGGTGGTGGGGCTGGGTCGCTCCGGCAAGGCCGCTGCCGAATGGCTTTCGAGCCGCGGGGGGCGGGTGACGGGGGGAGACCTTCGACCCGAGGCCGACTTCCCGCCCGCCGATCTCGAAGCGCTCCGCAGCTCGGGGGTGCGCCTGGAGCTGGGCGGGCACGACGCGGCGACGTTTCTGAACGCCGACTTCATCGTGATCAGCCCCGGCGTCCCCCTCGACCTGGAGCCGCTCCGGGCCGCCGCGGAGCGGGGGGTCCCCGTGCTCGGCGAGATGGAGCTTGCCTCCCGGTTTCTGGAGCTTCCCATGGCCGGCGTGACCGGAACCAACGGTAAGTCCACGGTGACCGAGCTGACGGGGGAGATGCTCCGGATCACCGGAAGACGGGTGTTCGTGGGGGGGAACATCGGCACCCCCCTCATGGACCTGGTGAACGAGCGAGACGCTTGCGACTGCGGTGTGATCGAGGTGTCGAGCTTTCAGCTGGACACCCTGGAGAGCTTCCACCCCGAGGTGTCCGTGATTCTCAACGTGAGCCCGGATCACCTGGATCGCTACGAGGACTACGAGGCTTATGCGCAGAGCAAGCTGCGCATCTTTCGGCATCAGCGCCCGGGAGGCGGCGTGGTCCTCAACGACGACGACCCCCGGCTCCGGTCCGTGGAGCCGGACCGCCGGTTGCGCGTGCTGCGCTACGGCCGGGAACAGGCTCCGGGAAGGGCGGCCTGGCTCTCCGGAAACCGGATCATGGTCAGGGACGGCGGCAGGGTGGAGGCCGTCTCCCTGGACCGGTTTGCATTGCCCGGCCGGCACAACCGCGAAAATGCGATGGCCGCGGTGCTCGCGGCCCGGTTCATGGGGGCCGGGCCCGAGGCCGTGCAGCAGGCCCTCGACACCTTCCGAGGGCTTTCCCACAGGCTGGAGCTCGTCTGCGAGGGCGACGGAGTGGCGGTCTACGACGACTCCAAGGCCACCAACGTGGATGCGGCCGTTCGGGCCGTGGAGAGCTTCGAGCGACCCCTGGTGCTGATCGCCGGAGGTCGCCACAAGGGCGCGGACTACGCACCCCTGGTCCAGGCGGCCGGGGCCCGCGTGAAGGCGGCGGTGCTTCTGGGGGAGGCGAAGCCCCTGCTGGCCGAGGCCTTCCACGGGGTTCTTCCCTGCTTGGAGGCCGGCACCATGGAGGAGGCCGTGTCCCTGGCCCTGGCCCGGACCGGGCCCGGCGATGCGGTTCTCCTGGCGCCGGCCTGCTCCAGCTTCGACATGTTCACCGACTATGCCCACCGGGGGCGGGTGTTCGCGGAATGCGCGCGGAGGTTGATGCATGGCGTCGAAAGGGCGTGAGTCCGGAGGGACCGACTACGGGATCCTGATTCCCGCGCTGCTCCTCGTCGGGCTCGGCCTGGTGTTCATTTACAGCTCGAGCTCGTTCCTGGCGGAGCACAGGCTCGAGGACAGCTACTACTTTCTCAAGCGGCAGAGCGTCTTCTGCCTCGTGGGGCTGTGTCTGATGATCCTGGCCAAAAACGTCCCCAGCCGCGTCTGGGCCAAGTGCGCCTACCCGCTTGTGCTGTTGAGCCTGGCCCTGCTGGCGGCGCTTCTCGTCCCGGGCGTGGGCAAGACCGTGGGGGGCGCGACCCGGTGGATCCGCGTGCAAGGGATCTCCTTCCAGCCCTCGGAGCTGGCCAAGCTGAGCCTGGCCGTGTACATCGCCTACTCCATGGCCAAGAAGGGTCCGGACATGGCGTCGTTCTCCAAGGGCCTCCTGCCCCACCTCCTGGTGGCCGGCGCGTTCATGGGCCTCATCGTGCTGCAGCCGGACCTGGGGACCGCGGTGATCATCGGGTGCTGGCTGATGATGCTCCTGTTCGTGGGCGGGGTCCGCGTCTACCAGCTCGCGGGGCTCCTGCTGATGTTCGCGCCGCTCGTGGGGTTTCTGATCTGGCTGGAGCCGTACCGGCTGCGGCGCTGGTGGGCGTTTCTGGAGCCCTGGAAGGACCCCCACGGGCTGGGGTTCCAGATCATCCACTCCTTTCTGGCCTTCGGGTCGGGCGGCGTGTTCGGCGTGGGGCTGGGCAACAGCAAGCAGAAGCTCCTGTACCTGCCCGAGCCCCATACGGACTTCATCCTGTCCATCATCGCGGAGGAGGTGGGCCTCCTGGGCGTGGCCACCGTGGTGTTCCTCTTCGGCCTCCTCGTGCTGCGGGGCATCCGGGTCGCGCTGAACGCCAGAGATCTCTACAGCACCTATCTGGCCCTGGGCATCAGCTGCTTTCTGGGCCTTCAGGTGCTCATCAACATGGGGGTGGTCATGGGCCTTCTGCCCACCAAAGGGCTCACACTGCCCCTCATCAGCTACGGCGGATCCTCCCTGGTGGTGAACCTCCTCGGGGTGGGCATCCTGCTGGGCATTGCACAGAGGAGTTGAGGAAGGTGCCTCGCGTAGCGTGAGTACGACGGCACCGGTGGAACGGGCACATGAAACCGACGGCAAAGCACATCACGCGTCTGGTCATCGCCGGCGGCGGCACCGGAGGACATCTGTTCCCGGGCCTTGCCGTCGCGGGGGAGGTGAAGCGCCGCCGGCCGGAGGCGGAGGTCCTGTTCGTGACCGGAGAGCGCAGAATGGAGACGCGCATCCTGGAGCGATCCGGTTTTCGGCGGATTTCCATTCGTGTTCAGGCCCTGAAGGGGCGGGGATGGTTCGGGGCCCTGTCCTCCGCAGCGCTGCTCCCCCGAGGCCTGGCCGCCTCGCGCGGCATCTTGCGCGGGTTCGGTCCCGGGGCCGTCCTGGGCATGGGGGGGTACTCGGCGGGGCCGGTTTGCCTGGCCGCACGAACCATGGGCCTTCCCACGGCCGTCCACGAGCAGAATGCCTACCCGGGCCTCACCAATCGGCTCCTCAGCCGGATCGTGGACCGGGTGTTCCTGTCCTTCGAGGAGAGCCGAAAGGCCTTTCCGGGCGGGGCCTGCGAGCTCACGGGAAACCCGGTCCGGGAGGCGGTGCTGGGTGTCCTCCCTCTGGAGAATCGTCCGACCCGTCCCCTGCAGGTGCTCGTGGTGGGCGGAAGCCAGGGGGCCCGGGCGGTGAACACGGCCGTGGCGGAGGCCCTGCAGCGGCTCGAGCACCGGGGAACGAAGCTGGAGGTGGTGCACCAGACCGGGGATTCGGACTACGGACGGGTCCTGCAGCTGTACACGGAGCGGGGTCTTCGAGGCGTGGTGACGCCTTTCATCGAGGATATGGCCGGGGCCTACGAAGCCGCCGACCTGGTGGTGGGGAGGGCGGGGGCAAGCACTGTGACCGAGCTGGCCGTTGCGGGGAGGCCGTCCATCCTGATCCCCTACCCGCACGCGACCAACGACCACCAGGTGACCAACGCCAGGGTCCTCTCCGAGGCGGGCGCCGCCGAGCTCCTTCTGGAGAAGGACCTCGACGGCAGGGGCCTGGCGCAGCGGCTCGAACGCTACCATGGGGACCGGGAGGCCCTGGTCCGCATGGGGAGCCGGGCCCGGACAAAGGCCGTCCCCGGGGCCACGAGAACCATCGTGGACCGGCTCGAGGGCATGATGGAGAAAGGACCCTGATGACGCACCAGCAGCAGAGGAGCCCATGAGACCGTTCGGAAAGGTCCAGCACATCCACTTCGTGGGGATCGGCGGCATCGGTATGAGCGGCATCGCCGAGCTCCTGCTCAATCTGGGCTACACGGTGAGCGGGTCGGACGTGCGGGAGTCGGACGTCACGCGCCGGCTGTCGTCCATGGGTGCGAGGATCTCCCTGGGACACCGCGAGGAGCACGTGCGGGGAGCCGACGTGGTGGTGTTTTCCTCCGCCGTGAATCAGGGCAACCCGGAGATTCGAGAGGCCGCCGAGGGTTTTGTCCCGGTGATCCCGCGTGCGGAGATGCTGGCCGAGCTCATGCGGCTCAAGTACGGCGTGGCCGTGGCCGGAGCCCATGGCAAGACCACCACCACCTCCATGATCGCCTCGATCCTCACGAGCGGCGACCTGGACCCCACGGTGGTCATCGGCGGGCGTCTGGACATCTGGGGCGGGTCCAACGCCAAGCTGGGTCAGGGGGACATCCTGGTGGCCGAGTCGGACGAGAGCGACGGCTCCTTCATGGTGCTCTCGCCCACCATCGCCGTGGTGACGAACATCGACCAGGAGCACATCGAGCACTACGGGACCATGGAGAAGCTCAGAAACACCTTCGTGGACTTCGTGAACAAGATCCCGTTCTACGGATCGGCCGTGCTCTGCCTGGACAACGAGGAGAT
>CAYYVD010000046.1:0-20640 GCA_964475045.1 uncultured Desulfobacterales bacterium
GTGATTCTGGGCGGCGGCCCCAACCGCATCGGGCAGGGCATCGAGTTCGACTACTGCTGTGTGCATGCCTCCTTCGCCCTCAAGGAGATGGGCATCGAGAGCATCATGGTGAACAGCAACCCCGAGACCGTGAGCACGGACTACGACACCTCGGATAAGCTCTACTTCGAGCCTCTCACCCGCGAGGATGTGCTCAACATCGTCGAGCAGGAGCAGCCCGAGGGGGTGATCGTCCAGTTCGGGGGGCAGACGCCGCTCAACCTGGCGGTCCCCCTGGAGCAGGCCGGGGTCCGGATTCTCGGAACGAGCCCGGACAGCATCGACCGGGCCGAGGACCGGGAGCGGTTTCAGGCGCTCCTGAACAATCTCGGCATCCTGCAGCCGGACAACCGCATCGCCCTCGACGAGGCGCAGGCCGTGCGGCTCGCGGACGAGATCGGGTACCCGGTGGTGGTTCGCCCGTCCTTCGTCCTGGGCGGGCGGGCCATGGAGATCATCTACGACCGCAAGTCCCTGGAGGCTTACATCCACACGGCCGTGGAGGTCTCACCGGGCAAGCCCGTGCTCCTGGACCGGTTCCTCGAGCACGCAGTGGAGATCGACGTGGACGCCGTTTCCGACGGCGAGCACACCGTCATCGGCGGCGTCATGGAGCACATCGAGGAGGCGGGGATTCACAGCGGGGACAGCGCCTGCGTACTGCCTCCCATGAGCCTGGACTCCGGAACCATCGAGCGGATCGAGGAGCACACCCGGGCCCTGGCCCGCGAGTTGGGCGTGGTCGGTCTCATGAACATCCAGTATGCCGTCAAGGACGGAACCATCTACGTGATCGAGGTCAATCCCCGAGGCTCCAGGACCGTCCCGTTTGTGAGCAAGGCCACGGGCGTGCCTCTGGCCAAGCTGGCCACCAAGGTCATCATGGGGCAACGGCTCGAGGCGTTGGGGCTGATGGAGGAGGTGGTCCCCGCCCACGTGTCCGTCAAGGAGGCCGTGTTTCCGTTCAATCGGTTCCCCGGGGTGGACACCCTGCTGGGTCCGGAGATGAAGTCCACCGGAGAGGTCATGGGCATCGACGGCAGCTTCGGCCGGGCCTTTGCCAAGAGCCAGATGGCCGCCGGCCAGACCCTGCCCCTGGAAGGAACGGTCTTCATCAGCGTCAAGGACGAGGACAAGGCGGCCCTGCTCGAGACCGCCGGGAAGCTGGCAGGCCTGGGCTTTCGAATTCTGGCCACCACCGGGACATGTGCGTTTCTGAACCGCAGCGGGATCGCCGCCGAGCGGGTGAACAAGGTCCGGGAAGGACGTCCCCACATCGTGGACATGATCAAGAACGGGGAGATCGCCCTGGTCATCAACACGGTGAGCGGCAAGAAGACCGTGTCCGAATCCGTCTCCATCCGCCTGGCCACATTGGCCCTGGACGTGCCCTACACCACCACGGTGGCCGGTGCGCGGGCCGCGGCCCAGGCCATCGAGGCGCTTCGAGAGGGCCGGCTGGAGGTGAAGACGCTGCAGGAGTTTCATCGATCCGTGCCGGCCGTGGGCTGAGGGCGGATCCCGAGGACCATCCCTGGACGAGAGAGGCGCCCCATGCATGCACCAGCCTGTCACCCGGACCGGACCGCCGGGGGTTCCCGCAGGCCCCGGGAGGAGTGCGGCATCTTCAGCGTGTTCCAGCACGAGGACGCGGCCAAGCTCACCTACTTCGGCCTGTACGCACTGCAGCACCGGGGGCAGGAGAGCGCGGGGATCGTGGTCTCGGACGGGAGCCGGGTCACCGCCCACAAGGACATGGGGCTCGTGGCGGACATCTTCGACGAGGGCATCCTCGAGCGGCTGTCCGGGCACACGGCCTTGGGGCACGTCCGGTACAGCACCACCGGCTCCTCCCTCGTGGTCAACGCCCAGCCCTTCACGGTCAAGCACTCGGGCCGTTCCCTGGCCATTGCCCACAACGGCAACCTGGTCAACGCGCGAAGCCTTAGAAACCGGCTGGAGGCCCGGGGATCCATCTTTCAGACCACCATGGACAGCGAGATCGTCCTGCACCTCGCGGCCCGGTCGCTGAAGAAGGGACTGGAGCAGGCGGTGCTCGACATGGCCCGGGCGGTGGAGGGCGCCTACTCCATGGTCCTCATGACCGCGGACACCGTCATCGCCATTCGCGACCCCCACGGCTTCCGGCCCCTGTGCCTGGGCCGGCTCGACTCGGGGTATGTGATCTCCTCGGAGACCTGCGCCCTGGATCTGGTGGAGGCCGAGTACCTTCGGGACGTGGAACCCGGCGAGGTCCTCATCATGGACCGGGACGGCCTTCGAAGCCTCTCCATGCCCGAGACGGATCGCAAGTCCCAGTGTATTTTCGAGCTGATCTACTTCGCCCGGCCCGACAGCCACGTGTTCGGCGAGGACGTGTACGACTTTCGAAAGCAGCAGGGCCGGCTCCTGGCGAAGGAGTTTCCGGTGGAGGCGGACTTTGTCATGCCCTTCCCGGACTCGGGGACCTACGCCGCCATCGGGTATGCCCAGGCCTCGGGCATTCCCCTGGAGATGGGAATGATCCGGAACCACTACGTGGGACGGACCTTCATTCAGCCGTCCCAGCGCATGCGCGACTTCGGGGTCAAGGTGAAGCTCAACCCCGTGCGGGAGCTCCTTCGAGAAAAGCGGGTGCTCATCATCGAGGACTCCATCATTCGGGGCACCACGGCCCGCACCCGCATCAAGACCCTTCGGGAGGTGGGGGCCAAAGAGGTCCACATGCTCGTGAGCTGCCCGCCCCACTGCCACCCATGCCCGTACGGGATCGATTTCTCGACCCGGGGGGAGCTCATCGCGGCTCGAAAAACCGTGGAAGAGATCCGGACCTTTGCCGGGCTGGACAGCCTCGGGTACCTGAGCATGGACAACCTGGCCCGGGCCACCTCCATTCCCGAACAAGACCTCTGCTTTGCCTGCTTCGACGGAAACTACCCGGTTCCCATCACGGAGGAGGTCTCCAAGCTCAGCCTGGAGTAAACACGACCTCCGACCACTTTTTCCAACCCGGAGAACAGGAGGACATCGTGGAACAGCCGATTCAGGACGGGATTCTCGAGGAGGCCGTCTCCCTGGCCGAGGCCTGGCAGCAGCGCGCCAACGCCTTGCTGACCTCCGAGGAGCGGCACATTCAGGACCAGATGAAACGACTCCTCGATCACCCCCGGGACAAGGTGATCCTGACCCGTCTCATCGACCAGAGCTTTCGATCCGGAATCCCGCACCGGGTGGCCGACCAGATCAATCACCTGCTCCGCTCCCAGGGCGTGCCCGACTTCTTCTCCCGGGTGGACCGCCTCCTGGTGCAGATGTTCCTGGGCCTGGGGCGCTATCTTCCCTCGGTCTCCATTCCCAAGATGATCGGCAAGATGCGCCAGCAGAGCAGCCGCGCCATCATCCCCGGGGAGCCGGAGGTCCTGACCGAACACCTGCGCAGGCGAAAGGCCCAGGGCGTTCGAATGAACATCAACCACCTCGGGGAGGCCATTCTGGGGGAGGCCGAGGCCCGGAGGCGGCTCGACACCTACATCGAGGACCTGAGAAACCCGGATATCGAGGTGATCTCGGTCAAGATGTCCACCATCTATTCCCAGATCGCGCCCCTCGCCTTCGAGCACACGGTGGGCGTGCTCACCGAACGTCTGGCCGAGCTGTACCGTGCGGCCACGAAGCAGCGGTTCGTGCGCAGCGACGGTACCGAGGTCCCCAAGATCGTGAACCTGGACATGGAGGAGTACCGGGACCTGGAGCTCACCGTGGAGGCCTTCAAGCGCACCCTGGATGGCGAGGAGTTTCTGGACTACCCGGGAGGCATCGTGCTGCAGGCGTACTTGCCCGACTCCTTCCTTCAGCAGAAGGGCCTCACGGACTGGGCGAGAAAGCGGGTGGCCCGGGGGGGAAGCCCCATCAAGCTCCGCATCGTCAAAGGGGCGAACATGGAGATGGAGCTCGTGGAGTCGGCCATCTTCAACTGGCCGCTGGCCACCTACGACAACAAGCTGGAGGTGGACGCCAACTACAAGCGGATGGTCCGCTACGGCATGGACCCGGACAACATTCGGGCCGTGCACCTGGGCATCGGCTCCCACAACCTCTTCGAACTCGCCTACGCCTATGCCCTGGGCAGGGAACGCGAGGTCGAGCCCTATTTCTACTTCGAGATGCTCGAGGGCATGGCGGACCACGTTCGAAGGGCTCTCCACGAGATGTCCGGGGACGTGCTCCTGTACGCACCGGTGGCCTCTCGGGCCGAGTTCATCAATGCCATCGCCTATCTGGTCCGGCGGCTGGACGAGAACACGGCCGAGGAGAACTTCCTGCGTTACGCCCCCAGCCTGGAGTCCGGCTCCCGCACGTGGGAGCTCCTCGAAGAGCGGTTCATCGCATCCTGCGCCCACATGGAGCACGCCGGAACCGCCCCCCGCAGGGCCCAGGACCGCAGGGCCGAAACCTTCTCCCTCGAGACGGGCACCTTTCACGACAGGGAGTTCAACAATGAGCCCGACACGGACTGGTGCCTGCCCGCAAACCGCGCCTGGGCCGAGGGCGTTCGGGAGCGGTGGCGGCCGTCGCCCGAAGGACCGGTCCTGGAGGTGCCCCTGGTGGTGGCCGGCGAGGAGGTTCGCGACCGGGACACCGAGCTTGCCCTCGACCCCAACCAGCTCCCCGGGGAGGTGCCCGCGGCCCGGTTCGCCCTGGGCACGGCCGAGGACGTGGAGCGGGCCGTGGCCACGGCCAAGGCCGACCCGGACGGGTGGCGGGGGCTGTCCCTTCGGGAGCGGCACCGTCTCCTGAGCCGGGTGGCGATGGAGCTTCGAAGGGCCCGGGGGGACCTCATCGGGGTGGCGGCGGCCACTACGGGCAAGGTGTTCAGCGAGTCGGACGTGGAGGTCTCCGAGGCGATCGACTTTGCGGAGTACTACCCCTTTTCCGCCCGGGCCTTCGACGGCATCGAGACGATCTCGTGCCGGGGAAAGGGCGTGGTCGCGGTGATCAGCCCCTGGAACTTCCCCATCGCCATCCCCTGCGGCGGGGTGTGCGCGGCTCTGGCCGCCGGGAACACGGTGATCCTGAAGCCCGCAACCGATGCGGTCCCCGTGGCCTGGGTGCTCTGTCAGTGCTTCTGGAGGGCGGGGATCTCCAGGAAGGTCCTCCAGTTTCTCCCCTGCCCGGGGGGGACCATTGGAGCGCGTCTGACCGGCCACGAGGACGTGGACGCCGTCATCCTCACCGGGGGAACGGAGACGGGCCTGCGAATTCTGGAGCGGAACCCCGGGGTCTTCCTCTCCGCCGAGACCGGAGGCAAGAACGCCACCATCGTGACGTCCATGAGCGACCGGGACCAGGCCGTCAAGAACATCATCTACTCGGCCTTCGGAAACGGCGGGCAGAAGTGCTCGGCCACCTCCTTACTCGTCCTGGAGCCCGAGGTCTACGAGGACGAGGCCTTCCGCCGCCACCTGGTGGACGCCGCAGCGAGCTTTCGAACCGGGTCGGCCTGGGAGTTCGAAAACCGTATGGGGCCGCTGATCCGTCCTCCCGACGGGGACCTGCTTCGCGGGCTCACCCGGCTGGAGCCGGGGGAGTCCTGGGCCCTGGAGCCCCGAGGCATCGAGGACAACCCCCGCCTGTGGACCCCCGGCATCAAGTGGGGGGTCCAGCCGGGCAGCATCACCCACATGACGGAGTTCTTCGGACCGCTCCTCGGGGTGATGCGGGCCGAGGACCTGGACGAGGCCGTGGCCCTCGTGAATCAGACGGGCTATGGGCTCACCTCGGGCATCGAGAGCCTGGACGTTCGGGAGCAGGAGCGGTGGAAGGCGGGGGTGCGCTGCGGGAACCTCTACATCAACCGGGGGACGACCGGGGCCGTGACCTTGCGCCAACCCTTCGGGGGCATGGGCAAGTCCGCCCTGGGACCGGCGGTCAAGGCCGGCTCACCCAACTACGTGTCCCTGTTCATGACGTACGAGGAGAGCGGACCGCCGGTGATCGAAGCCATTCAGGAAGAGCATCCCCTGCTGCGGCTGGTGCTGGAGTGGCGCAGGAAGCTGCTCTGGAACCTGATGCCCGCGGAGCACCGGGACGACCTCGGCAGGACCGTGCGTGCCGTCAAGAGCTACCTGTACCGGTACGAGCAGGTGTTCGGAAGGGAGACCGACTTCTTTCACCTGCGGGGCCAGGACAACATCCTGCGCTATCTGCCGCTGGGGCGAGTGATGATCCGGCTCCACCCGGACGACACCCTCTTCGAGGTGCTGGCGCGCATGGCCGCGGCCCACATCTGCGGCAACGAAACCGTCCTGAGCCTGCCTCCTCGGCTGGAAAACCCGGTGACGGCGTTTCTGTTCGGGGAGGACGGAAAGCGGTTCCTGCGCTTCGCCGGGGTGAGCCGCCAGGAGGACCCGGAGGTGATCCGCAGCCTGCCGGATCTCGCCCGGATCCGCTACGCGGCCCCGGACCGGGTGCCCGAGGAAGTGCTCGCCGCTGCAGCGGCTCGGGGCTTCTACATCGCGCGGGAGCCGGTGCTCATGGAGGGCCGGATCGAGCTCATCCACCACGTGCAGAACCAGGCGGTGTGCGACATGTACCACCGGTACGGCAACCTGGGCGACCGGCTGTAGAAGGCGGTTTCACGTTCCAAGCTTCCCGGCGCGGTAGGCCTGCAGGTAACGCGTGCAGAAGTCGTCCCTTCCCATCAACGCCTCGGCCGCGATGAGAAACGCCATCATCTCCCTGTCCAGGGGATCCACAATGGCCGTGTCCAGGCCTTTGGCGATGGCCATTGCCATGAATGCCCTGTTCAGCAGCTTCCGTGCCGGCAGGCCGTACCCGATGTTGGACAGCCCGCACACCGTGTGGACGCCCGGAAAGGCGTGAGCGATCCTCTCGACCGCGTCCAGGAACTCCGCACCGAATGCGGTGTTTACAGAGATGGGTTGCACCAGCGGATCCACATAGATGTTTTCAATGGGGAGGCCGGCGCCCGTGAGCCCATGGATCAGGTCGTGTGCGATCTCGAGGCGGTCGTCGACGGTTTGAGGAATGCCGTCGTCGCTCATGCACAAGGCGATGACCTTCAGATCCGTACCGGCCAGCAGGGGAATCATGGAATCGTACCGCTGTTTTTCCAGGGAAATGGAGTTGATGATCGGGGTGCCCTTGTGGACGGACAGCGCCGCTTCAATGGCGGGAGGGCTCGGGCTGTCGATGGAGCAAGGCTTGTCGGTATGTCGTTGAACGATGTCGACCAGCCACTGAAGATAGTCCGCTTCTTTGTCTTCAAAGATGCCTGCATTGACGTCGATGAAATCGGATCCCGCTTCGGACTGGTCTTTCGCCAGTCGCGCAATCGTCTCTTCATCTTGGTTCTCAATGGCTTTTCCGACGCTCTTTCGACTGGCATTGATCAGCTCACCGATGATGATCATATATGGTCCCTTTCATTCGGTTTACATCCAGCACATGACGAAGTTGCTCATTGGATGATGTCCCAACTCCGATGATGTTTTCTTCTTCCCTCTTCGTGCCCTTCGTGATCTTCGTGGTAAACGCACATGACCGGGATCCTGCTTCTGGTCACCCCCGGAGATGAAAATGGAAATCGGCCTTGTCATCGGCTCCGGTGACCGAGGATTCCTTCCGCTTCCCCGCTCCCGGCCTGGTCATTCCGGGCGGTTACGCCCGGGGGATCCCTGCCCCCTCCGCGTTCCACCCCCGTCGAGCAGCTTTTGCAGGGTGGGAGGCCTTGACCTCAGACCTCTGCCCACCTTCTCCCTTCTGGTCTCAGGGGGGATGGCCGCGGTTTCCCCCAGCCGTAACCGCCCGGAATAACGAAGGCCTCCCGCTAAACGTCCGCTCCAGGAACTCCCGGTCACCTCCGCCCGCAGAACCGGCATTTTCACGGCAATAGACAACCCCAGTTTCCCACGAAGGACACGAAGAACACAAGGAGGCCGTGGCGCCTCATGTTGCGATCTTTGCGGTTTTTTACGAGGCCATCCCTAATGGATCAGCAGGCCCGGGAGAACCAGGCAGAGCGACGGGATGAAGGTGATGGCCAGCAGGCTGATCCCCAGGGCCACCAGAAACGGGCGGCAGCTCCTGACCAGGCTCTCGAACTTGACCTCCGAGACGGCTGTCATGACGTACAGCCCGATTCCCATGGGCGGCGTGATGATCCCGACCAACAGGTTGAAGATCAGAATGATGCCGAAATGGATCGGATCGATGCCGAACTCCTGGGCGACCGGAAGAAGAATGGGAACAGAGATCAACATGGCAGGCAGCGTCTCCAGGATGCAGCCCAGAACCAGCAGAAAGACATTGACCAGAATCAGCATGACGAACTTGCTGCTCGTCAACCCCCCCAGCCACTCGGCCACCACCATGGGGGTGCCTTCCATGGTGATCATCCAGCTCATGACGGAGGATACGGCGATGATGTACATGATCAGAGAGGTGGATATGACGCTTTCTACGGTGACCTTGATCAACCCCTGGATGCTGATCGATCGAAACAGGAAGCCCAGAAGAAGCGAGTACGCAATGGCCAGCACCCCCGCCTCCGTGGGGGTGACGACCCCTCCCACCATGCCCCAGATGATGATGACGGGAGACAGAATGGCCAGGATCCCGTGCTTGGTGGTGCGAACGAGTCTTCGAAAGGACCAGCGGGTCGGGGCCGGGCAGTCCTGCCTGCCGCTGACCACCCGGATGTAGATGAAGACCATCAGGCACAAGCCGATGAGGATGCCGGGGACGATCCCGGCGAGGAACATCTCGGCGATGGAGACGTTGGCCATGATGGCATAGATCACCATCATGATGCTGGGCGGAATGATCGGACCGATGGTGGCTGAGGCAGCGGTGACCGCGGCACTGAAAGATTCGTCATAGCCGGAGTCTTTCATGGCCTTGATCTCGATGGTCCCCAAGCCCGCTGCGTCCGCCAGGGCCGCTCCGGAGATCCCCGCAAAAATCATGCTGGCAAGAATGTTGACGTGGGCCAGGCCGCCTTTGATGCTGCCGACCACGGCATTGGAGAAATCGAAGATCTTCTTGGTGATCCCCATCTCGTTCATCAAGTTGCCGGCAAGAATGAAGAAGGGAATGGCCATCAAGGGGATGCTCTTGGTGCTGGCGGCCATCTGCTGAGGGATGGAGACGAATTGAAAATCCCCCACATGGAAGCAGATACCGACGGCGATTCCAATGGCCATGGCCACGGGAATTTTCAGGAAAATGAGCAGAATAAACAAAATAAAGACAAGAGCGGAAATCATGAAAGGGGCTCCAGATCTTGAGCGTTGCCCATCGCCAGGTCCATCATGTCCCGGATGAGAGAGAGCATCATCGAAATCGTTCCGATAAAAACGGGCATGGAAAAGAAGTGATTGGGGATGTTGAGCCCTTCAGTGGAATGACGAGACTGGATTACCATCAGCTGGAACGCATAATAGCCAAGCATCATCAAAAAGAGAAATATCGCGCCCTTGGTGATCCGTTCGATGTATCGTTGCCATTTATATGGTAGAAATTTCATGAAGAACTCGATTTCAATGTCCCTGCTTCTATCAAAAACTAGGCAAAAGCCGATAAAATACATCCAGTTTGCCAATAAAATAGTGATTTCATATACAAAAAATAGAGAAATATCCAGAATGTATCTTGAAAAAATCTCCGCTCCATTGATGAGCACGATGGTGACCATGCATGCCGCGGTGAACACCAGCTCCACCTGATCGATGCGCTTCACGATCAACGCAAGACGACGGTGAAGACCCGTCAACAGGGGTTTCTCAGTCACGTTCAATGTCCTTATTCAGGTGAGAGGCACCACGAGGGTGTCTCTCACCTGAGGATCGATTACTTGAGCGCCTGCACCGCTTCGAAGATTTCCCGGTCCACGAACCCTTCCTCGATCAAGGTCTCATAGTACGGCAGCATCTTCTTTTCGAACTGTTCCGTATTGACCCGGATGAACACGGCATCGTCCTCGCGCATCATGTCCTGAATATCCTCCTCGGCGCGCGTCTTGACCTCTTCGGCGTACACCTTGCCGGCATGATTGGCGGCTTTCACCAGTAGCGTCTGATGATCTTCCTCCAGGGTCTGCCATACCTTCTCGCTGATGGTGATGGGCCAGGTCTGATGAAACTGCTTGAGCTCGGTGACATAAGGGGCCACCTCGGTGAACCTCATGGTCTTGACCAGGGTCAGCGGGGCTGTGACGGCCTGGATCATGCCCTGCTTGATGGAGAGATACACGTCCGTCCAGGGGATCACCATGGGCACGGCGCCCATTCTCTGCCAGCACTTCTTGACCGGCTCGTTGGGCCAGATCCTCATCTTCACGCCCTCCAGATCCTTGGGCTCCATGATGGGTTTGGTGCAGATGAAGACCCGGTAGGGACCCCGGTCGCCGTTGAACTCGGTCGAGATGAATCGAATGCCCTGCTCGAGCATCCTCTTCTTGGCCTCGGCAAAGATCGGGCTGGTCAGGTAACTCCGGAAGTGCTCTCGATCTTTGAAGAAATAGAGCATGGTCAGCATGCTCAACTGTTTTGGGGCCAGCTTGTTGTAGTAGCTCAAGGCCCCGGAGTACAAGTCCAACGTCCCGGTCATCAGGTTCTCAATCGATGTCTGGGGGTTGCCCAGCTGGTCCTGGAGATAGATTCGAATCTTCAAGTCGCCATCGGACTCCTCCTCCACCATCTTCTTGAAGGCCTTGAGTGCGTACTCTTCGACACTGCCGGGACCCAGGGACTCGTTGATCCTGAGGGTCCGGCTGAACGCGACGGTGGACATCAGCGCCGTCGCACAAACGGCGGCCAAGGTGATCAAAAATGCTTTTCTCATGACTCCCTCCTTTGGGTGAATGAAGGTGTTACCGTCCATGCTCCTCTCTCAAGCGAACGGTCTTGTCGAGGTTCACCACCATGCGCTCGGCATCGATCGCGACCCCATAATCCCTTTCCGCTCCTTCCAGGCTGACCTTCCCGTTCAACACATCCTCGAGGACCCTGTCCGGTTCCCTCTCGAGGGGGTTCCCATATCCCCCGGCTCCAGCCATGACATGGCGAAAGGCATCCCCTCGTTTCAGGATCTCGGGTCGGGTCAGAAGGACCGGCAGCACACGGTGGTCCGTGTCGGGGTTCAGGACGTTCAAGGAGGGCGCGCCCGGGTTGCCCCCCATCAGCCCGTGCGGCGGGTGGTCCCGCTTGTCGGAGCGCACCGAGAGTTGAATGTCATCGGCGAGGGCCCGATACTCCCTCACAATCGAAAGCCCCCCTCGAAACCGGCCCGCGCCTCCGGTGTCGGGGATGAACCCGTACTGCTCGATCCTCAACGGGTTGTCCTTTTCGATAAACTCAATGGGCACATTGGACTGGTTGGCCCCCATGTGAGGGACACCCTCCTGCCCATCGCAGTCGTCCTTGCCTCCGGAGTTGCCCATGAGGGTCTCGACGAACACAAAGGCCCTTTTGCCGTCATAGCCGCCGAAGGACGGCAGGGTCGAACCTCCGCTGTTGTCGGCTGGAATGCGCCGAGGCAGCGCCTTGGCCAAGGCCCCGAAAAGACAGTCGATCATTCGAAAACCGGAAATCCCCCGAGCACCGCAGGCAGCCGGTGAGGTCGGGTTGCACACCGTCCCTTCGGGGGCGACGATCTCGATGGCCCGTGTGTAACCCTGGCAGTTGGGCATGTCCGCGGACATGACCGAGCGTAAAGCGGTGTAGGATGCGGCCTTGGTAAAGGGCAAGGGAGAATTGATGCCGCCTTTGACCTGCTCGTCCGTTCCAGTCCAGTCCACCGTCACCTCGTTGCCCCGAATCTCCAGGGCCACGCGAAAGGTGATGGGTCGCGGGTTCCATCCCAGGCCGTCAATGCAGTTGGTAAACTCATACCTCCCGTTTGGAATCTCGGATATCTCCACCCTGAACAGCTGGTCGGCATAGTCGTGCAGCTCGTCGATATAGCGCGTCATGAGGGGGGGTCCGTAGCGGTGGAAGAGTTCTCTGTAGCCCCTTTCCCCTGAGTTGCATCCGGCCAGCTGGGCCATGAGATCGCCCAACACCCGATCCGGGACCCGGACGTTCGTCTCGATGATGTCCAGAATGGCCTGGTTGACCGTTCCTTCTTCATAAAGCTTCAGGAACGGCAGGCGCAGCCCTTCCTGGTAGATCTCCTCGGCCCCGAGGGCATTGCTCCCCGGCACGATCCCTCCGACATCGGTGTGATGGCAGACCGTCGTAGCCCAGCCCACCAGTGCATCTTCGAAAAAGATCGGCTTGATGATGTAGATGTCCGGCAGGTGCTGTCCTGCCGCCGTGTACGGGTCGTTGCTGATGAAGACGTCTCCGGGCTGTACATTCCCCTCGTACCGGTGGATGAGGAAGCTCATGGCGTCATAAAAGCTTCCCAGATGAAGGGGGGTGGTGAGCCCCTGGGCCAGCGTCCGGCCCTCGGCATCGCAAATGGCCGTGGAAAAATCCAAGGCGTCTCGAACGATCGCTGAGTAGGAGGACTTCATCTGGATCAGGGCCATCTCATCCGCGATGCTGTCAAATCCGTTCTTGATCACTTCCAGGAGTACCGGATCCACATCTCTAGACATGCTTCTCCTGCTCCTTCCCGATTTGGATCACAACATTCCCGGTCTCGTCCAGGAAGGCCGTAGACAAAGGATTGATGACGATGGTGCCCTCGTACTCCTCGATGATCATGGGCCCGGTGCGGGGGCCGTGAGCCAGCACCGTGCGATCCCGGTAGACCGGGGTCTCCACGCAGCCGATCTTCGGTCCGAAGTAGGCCGTGCGGCTTCCTTCTTCACCGGTCCGTTGGTCTCCGGCCGCTTTGTCCGCCACGGAAAATCGTTCGATCGTCGTCTGCTCGACCGGGGAGCCGACCACCCTCAAGGTGACGATTTCCTGACCCTGCTCCGGAAAGTGATGCCCATAGGTTTTCTGGTGCTCGGTTTCGAAGTCCGACTGGAGCCTCGAGAGCGTCTCGGGCGTCACGGTTTGATCTAGAAGGGGAATGGACAGCTCATAGGCCTGGCCGAAATAGCGCAGGTCCGCGTGAAGCTGGAACCGCAGCTTCGAAGGCTCCGAGCGCAAGGATGCTGCGACCTCGGTTTTCAGGTCCTCAAAGGCGGCATCCAGGACGGCGACATCGGTCTCTTCGATTCGAGATCCAAAGGTGCGGGAAAGGCTCATCTCCACGGGTGCCAGAAGCAGACCCAGGGCACTGAAAACACCGGCCACAGGCGGGCACACCACCCGCCTGATGTCCAGGGCAATGGCGAGCTCGGAGGCGTGCACACCTCCGTTTCCGCCGTAGGCGAACAGGGTGAACTCCCTTGGGTCCCGACCGCGGTAGGTGGAAACCGCCTTGATCGCCCGCATCATGGTGGCGTTGGAAACAGTATGGACCCCGTAGGCCGCCTCCATCAGGCCCTGTCCCAAGGGGTCGGCTACCTTGCTGCGGATGGCCTCCTCCGCCTTGCCCGCATCGATGGGTACGGTTCCGCCCGCCAAAGCGTGGGGGTTGATGTAGCCCAAGACCACATTGGCATCCGTGACCGTAGGGTCAACGCCGCCCTGGGAGTAACACACGGGACCGGGGTCGGCCCCGGCGCTGTGGGGGCCCACCTTCAAGACACCGGCCTTGTCGAACCAGACAATGCTCCCGCCGCCGGCCCCCACCTCGGAGATGTCGATGACCGGCAGCTTGAGAGCATACCCGCCGCCCTTGACGAGGCGGCTGCTCAAGGAGATCCCTCCGCCGATCTCGTACTCGTCGGTCTTGACCAGCCTTCCCTCCTCGATGATGGAGGCCTTGGCCGTGGTCCCCCCCATGTCGAAGGTCAGGATGTTGTCCAACCCGGGACGGGTCAGCTTGGCAGCACCGATCACACCGGCTGCGGGGCCGCATTCCACGATCTCGGCGGGCCGTTCCATCACGATCTCCGCTTCCAAGACCCCGCCGCTGGATTGCATCACCAGAAGGCGGCCATCGATTCCTGCCTCCTCCAGACGACCGATCAGAGACTGCATATACCGTTTGACGGGCGGTCCCAGGTAGGCGTTGATGACCGTGGTGCTGGTTCGTTCGTACTCCCGGATCTCGGGGAGCACCTCGATGGAAAGGGAGACAAAGCAGTTTGGAAGAGCCTGCCTTAGGATCTCCCCGGCCGCCTTTTCGTGCTCCGGGTTGGCATAGGAATGAAGGAAGCAGACCGCCAGGGCCTCGATCCCGTTTTCCCTCAATCGTTGGGACAGATCCTGGGCCTGGGTTGTGTTCAGGGGACGAACCACATGGCCGTCCGCATCCAGCCTTTCCTCCACCTCGAATCGGAACCGGCGGGGTACGAGGGGCGCGGGCTTGACCCAGTTCAGATCGTAGAGGGTGGGCATTCGGATCCGCCGGAGCTCCAGGACGTCTCTGAACCCTTGGGTGGTGACCAGGGCCGTTTTGGCCCCCTTGTTTTCCAGAATCGCGTTGGTCGCCACGGTGCATCCGTGAATGATCTCCGTGATGCTCGAAGCCGGCATGTGGAGATCGCCCATCAGCTTCTGAATGCCGACCAGCACCGCGTCGGCATAGTCATGGGGCGTGGATAGGAGCTTGCGGGTGGCAATGCGCCCTTCGTTGGTGATCATGGCGATGTCGGTAAAGGTCCCGCCGATATCAGCGGCGATCCGCAGATGGGGTGCCATGGCCTACTTCCCCCTGAAACGGTGGACGACCCGGGCCAATCGGCGATAATGACCCAGGGTGGTGCCGCAACATCCTCCCAGGACCTTTCCTTCGGCCTCGATCCAATGGGGCGCCCAGGCTTCCAGCTCGTCCGGGGTGGCGGGATGAACGGTTTCTCCGTTGATCAGATCCGGCAACCCGGCGTCTGGTTGGCAGCCGAGGGGTTTGTCCGTGCCCTCGCGCATTTCCTGGAGCAATGGCACGGCGTCTTCATAGGACCAGAGGCCGCAGATTGCCCCCACCACGTCCGCGCCGGCCTCGTCGAGCATTCTAGAGGCCTTGGCCGGATCGTAGCCCATCATGGTGCGAAAACCTTTCTTCCCCTTGTAATAGGTGTTGTGGCCGATCACGGGCAGCCCCGTGAGCTCCTTGGCCGCTTGGACGGCGATCACCATGGACTCCTGGTGGTTGCCCGAGATGTGGAGGACATCGACCCCCCCCTCGGCCAGGGCCAGGATCTGCTCCTTGTACCCTTCGTACACAAACGCGGGGGTGTACGACCCATAGGGCTCGAGGAAATCGGGGTTCGATCCCGAGATGTTTCCCACCACAAAGCAGTCCTGGGGCGTGACAGCCCTTGCCAGTCGCGCAGACTCGTAGTTGAGCTCGTGAATGCGGTGCTGCTGGTCGAAGGGCGTGGCCCTGAACACCGAGCTGGCCTGGGTGGCGGTGTGACCCATCTCACATCCCGCCTCGTAGGATTGAACCAGGGCTTCCTGGAACTTCTCGGGGTTCTTCAGGACCCAGTCGGATAAATGGGCTTCCTGGTCCTTTCCCCAATCCAGGAGCAGGGTCTGCAAGGGGGCATAAAGGATCAACCAGTCACTCTGAAGTCGGCTGAGGAATGCGTTCGCCATCTGTGTTCTCCCTGCTTCGGTCTCACCGAAGGTGGTGCATGTTTGGGGTCTGCCGGAAGAGGAGCCTCCTCACCTACCGGATTCCGAGCATCTCTTTCACCTTCAGCACGGCCCCACCGGCATTTTGGGCATACCCATCCGCTCCGATCTCGTCGGCGAATCGCTGCGATACACAGGCGCCGCCGACGAGGGTCTTGATGTTTCCCCTCAGCCCTGCCTGATCGACGGCCTCGACGACCTCTCTCATGCGGCCCATGGTGGTGGTCAGAAGGGCGCTCATACCGATGACCAGGGCCTTTTCCTCCATCGCCCGCTCCACGAACCTTTCGGCGGGAATGTTTTCTCCGATGTCCACAACCTCGAAGCCGGCTCCGCGAAGCATGATGTTGACCAGGTTCTTGCCCAGGTTGTGGACGTCTCCCTGGACCGTTCCCAGCAGCACCTTGCCTTTCTCGGCTTTGTGGGATCCGGCGTAGTAAGGCTCCAGCACATCCGTGGCGGTCTGCATCACCCTGGCGGCCAAAAGGACCTCGGGCACATACATCTCCTCCTCACGAAACAGCTCCCCCACCTTGTCCATGGCTGGGAAAAGCGCGTCGTTGAGGATGGTCTCCGGAGAGACGCCCTGATCCAAAGCCGCTTGAACGACCACCGGCGTTTCCGCGAAGGCCCCTTCCATGAGATTCTTTTTGATGGCTTCTAATGCGTCCACACGATTCCTCCTCTAGGTGCGAATGACTTACGGATTCTGTGAAAAATAGAACACCAGACGCTGTTGGCCAGTGTTCAAGTGTTCTTTGTAAACTTTTTTGAGTTTTTCAATGTCTTTTTCTACCAATAAATAAATCATTTTGCTGTGTTGGTCTTGCAGCAATTGGTAATAATCCGACTTCAAAGCCTTGTTCACACGCACCATGGAGAGCATGTAGCCCAACCGGACCTCTTCGGCATAAACCCTCTCCAGGATGGTATCCAGGTATTGATTGTCTGCGGCACGCGCCATGGTTTTGTGAAACGCTGCATTCAAGTTGGCAAACGGATACATCTGTTCCTGGACAATGGCCTCGTCCATCCGGGTGTGAAGCACCTCGAGGTCCGCAACAACCTCCGCAACATCGTTTTCGACGTTGATCAGCTCGAAAATGAGCGAACCCATGTGATGGATCAAGGACAGCAGGTCCTTGGCGGACTTGAGACTCAGGTCCTTGATGTAGGTGGCGTTGGAACCATAGCTGATCACCAGGCCCTCGGAGATGAGAAGCCGAAGCGCTTCCCGAATCGGAGTGCGACCGATCCCGAGGTTCTGAATCAGCTTGGCCTCTTCGATTTTGGTGCCTGGAGGGATCTGCAGGCTGACGATTTGTTCCTTCAATGTTGCATAGGCTTTTTCCACCAGGGTGGGTTTGTGCCCGGCATTGCTCTCGAGATGGTCGCTTTTGGCGGTATGGAGCGACAAGGTTTGTGCCCTTTCTTCTTCAGGACCCGCTTTTCAGTAGGACGCCGATCCGGAAACGAGCTCCAGCTCGGAAATCACTCGGCCCTTTTGGGTGGCGAAGTATTGGGTGTAGAGCGGAATGGTGGTGCATCCATGAGAAGGGACCATTTCCACGCGGTCGCCCGGTTTGAGCTCCATGCTCGGCGAATCGAGGATCAATTTGCCGTGTTCCTCATTCAAGGACTCGATCGATACACCTGAATGGCTCACGATCCGGGGCAGTTCATGATCCGTGGACACGGCCTTGAGCCCGGCATCCACCACCGCTCGATGGGGGTCGGGACGGCTGATCACCGTGGTCAGGACCGTCAGTGCCAGCTCAAAATCCTGTCCCTGCCCCTGGTTCCAGGTGTCCATGGTGGCATAGGATCCCGCCTGGATATCGGTGACTCCGGGTAAAGAGCCTGTCATGCGGTAGGTGTTCGAGCCTCCGGAGCTCACGTTTGGAACGTCGATGGAGGCGGTTTCCAGCATTTCTCTGGTTTCCAGCAATCGGCCCAGGCGTCTCCGGCAGACCCTTCGTTTTTCTTCCTCTTCCAACAAAAAAAGCGCTCCTTCATACCCCATCAGGCCCTGAAATCGAAGGCCTTTCAGTCCGAGGACCTCACGGACAAACTCCAGTGTGGGCTTTCCGGGAGGCAGTCCGCAACGCTTCAGGCCGATATCCACCTCCACCAGGACCGGCAGCCGGACGCCCCGTTTTTCCGCGATCGCGGAGATCATGCGGGCATTGTCCAGGCTGTCCAGGCAGAGCGTGATGTCCGCAAATGCCGTCATGCCCGCAATCTCCTCGATCTTGGCCGGGTCGACCACTTGGTTCGCCACCAGGATTCGTGGAATGCCGGCCTTGGCAAACCCGACGGCATCCTGTGCCTTGGCACACGCAATGCCGATGGCGCCGGCCTCCATCTGCAGACGTGCAATGTAGGGAGACTTGTGGGTCTTGGCGTGAGGCCTGAGGTTGCAGGGCTTTTCTAGAAAAAAATCGGCCATTTTTTGAATGTTGTTTCGAAGAGCGTCCAGGTCCAGAAGCAGGCAGGGCGTGGGGAGCTGGTCTTTTTCTGTGCAGGCAAGCGGTCGAACCATACCGTGGCGGCCTCCGGACCCTTCTGTTCAAATGGTTGGATATGTCAAGTATGCATGGTGGATATTTGTTGTCAATCAAAATCTTCCTGGTGAAGGGTCTTCCCAGTAAACAGGTCGCCCTGGGGGGCCCAGAGGGTGCCCGGCTCTTCGTGGCCCGTTTGCTTTTGGGGATCCAGGGAGATGCGAGGCCATTGGGGAGGGAACGAGCCCGTAAGGCTCGCCGGAACAATACGGCGGCTGAGGCCGGCTGGCATGCGCTTCGAGACGCCGGTCGAGTGGCTTTGGTCTGAAGGACCGACAAGGCCGGAGGAAGCCGGTGCCCATGGAGGGCCGGATCGAGCTCATCCACTGCGTGCAGAACCAGGCCGTGTGCGACATGTACCACCGCTACGGAAACCTGGGCGATCGGCTGTAGGGCTTACATCCGCGAGTAGAGGTCCCGCACCCGGCTCTCGGGCATGCGGCTTCGCCAGTCCTTTCCCAGGGCGTTCTCCCACAGGGGATCGAGGCTGAGGGCCACCTGAACCATCTTGTCCATCCGGTCCCCGCTCAACCCGTCCGTGAGCCCGCGGGGCAGGGTGATTCCGTGCCTGGCGCAGAGGACCCGAAACTCGGCCACGCCGTCGGGATAGAAGTCCTCCAGGTAGTCGAACGCCACGCTGTTGCCGATGCCGTGGTGCAGCCCCAGGACGTAGGACAGACCGTAGCTCAGGGCGTGGCACACGCCCACCTGGGAGTGGGCGATGCTCATGCCTCCATGCAGAGAGGCCATCATGAGCTTCTCGTCGGACTCCGGACCCCGGCCGGAGTGAAAGACCTCCCGGCACAGCTCGAGGGACTTTTCTCCATATGCGCGGCTGAAGGCGTTGAGAAAGGTGCCGTTCAGAGACTCGACGCAGTGGATGTAGCAGTCCATGCCGGTGTAGAACCACTGCTCGGTCGGCACCGTGGCCGTGAGGTCCGGGTCGAGCAGGATCTGGTCGAAGACCGTGTGGTCCGAGTTGATGCCCAGCTTGCGCACCGGGCCGATCAGCACGGTGGTGCGTGACACCTCGGCGCCGGTGCCGGACAGGGTGGGTATGGCCATGTGGTAGACGCCCGGGTTCTGCACCAGGTCCCAGCCCTGATAGTCGGCCGAGGAGCCGAGGTTGGTGAGCATGACGGACACCGCCTTGGTGATGTCCATCACGCTTCCGCCTCCGAAGCCCACGAGGCCGGCCGGAAGGTCCCGGCCCCGGGATCGGATGTCCGAAACGAGCTCGTCCACGAGCCCGGTGGACGGTTCCTGGTCCACGTTGACCCAGAGGAGAATGTCGCGGTCCGTGACCGGGAGACGCTCCGTTGCGGGAAGGCGTTGAAACACGTCGTCCACGAGAAAGACCACCCCCCCGGGATTGCCGTCCCGGACTTCCTGGAGCAGCCCGCCGAGCTGGGCCAGGCTGCCGCGTCCATAGAGCACACGCCCCACCATCTTGAAGTTTCGAAACATGCGGACTCCCCGTTTGGCGTTTTTTTGAACCTGCATTGATACCCTGTGCAGGCTTGAAGATCAAGCACTCGGTGCGCGGTTTGCCCGGTCGAAGAGAAAAAGCGTTGCCCTGCCTGCTACAATTTTGTATGTTCGGACGTGCAAAGCGGCTCGGAGTAGCTCGGGAGAACGTTCGAGGCCGGTGTCGGCCGGGGTCTCCAGAGCACGAATGGGAAGGCATCCCTCTTCCCGGAACTCCCACGACAGACTTGGAGAGAGCGGCCATGCCCGGAAAGAAACCCGCGCAGCCCGAGCAGATCGAGGTGCTCTTCGAGATCACCCACGCACTTCACGCCACCCTGGATCTGCGCAAGACCCTCTATGACGTGCTCGAGATCATGAGCGAGCGGCTGGGAATGAACCGCGGTTCCATTACCCTCCTGACCCACCAGACCTCGGAGATCCACATCGTGGTGGCCCACGGGACCCCTTCCGGCGCCAGCCGGGGCCGCTACAAGCTCGGGGAGGGCGTCACCGGTCGTGTGGTGGAGTCGGGTCGGCCCATGGCCATCCCGCACCTGGACGAGGAGCCCCTGTTCCTGGACCGGACCCGGGCCCGAAGCCAGCTGGACAAGTCCAAGATCTCCTTCATCTGCGTACCCATCAAGGAGGGCCGGCGCGTGCTGGGCGCCCTGAGCGTGGACCGGGTCTTCGACGGGTCCTCCGCCCTGGATGACGACGTGCAGCTGCTGACCATCATCAGCGGTCTGATCGCCCAGAAGATGAGCCTTCTCGAGCGCATCAACCGGGAGAAGGAGCAGCTCGGCAAGGAGAACCTGCGCCTGCGCAAGGAGCTGGCCGAGAAGTACAGCTTCAGCAACATCATCGGGAACAGCCGCAAGATGCAGGAGGTGTTCCACCTGATCACC
>CAYYVD010000047.1:0-20558 GCA_964475045.1 uncultured Desulfobacterales bacterium
CGGCGTCCGAGGCCAGGCGCACCTCGCGGGCGCCCATGCGCGAGCAGATGGCTTGCATCTGTTCGGCCTGATCGTCCAGGCCCTCGACCGGCCCGTCCACCTCGATGATCAGCACAGCGGCTGCATCGAGGGGATATCCGCAAGGCATGCTGGCCTCCACGGCCCGCATGACCGGATTGTCCATCATCTCCAGGGCGGACGGCTGAAGGCCCCGGGCCATGATCTCCGAGACCGAACCGGCCGCGTCGGAGATTCGTTCGTACACCGCCAGAAGGGTGATCACCGATTCGGGGCAGGGAAGGATGCGGACCGTCACGGCGGTCACGATGCCCAGGGTGCCCTCGCTGCCGATCAGCAGGCCCCGCAGGTCGTAGCCCGGGGGGTCGAGGGCCGCTCCGCCCAGCCGGAGGACGTCCCCGCCGGGCAGGACCGCCTCCAGGCCCAGGACGTGGTTTTGCGTCACCCCGTACTTGACGCATCGCGGTCCGCCGGAATTCTCCCCCACATTCCCGCCCACGGTGGCCACCTTCTGGCTGGCCGGATCCGGGGGGTAGAAGAAACCGCGCGGGGCCAGGGCGTCCTGAAGCTCCAGATTGGTCACGCCGGGCTGAACCACGGCCAGGCCCGGCACGGGCTGAATGTCCAGGATCCGGTTGAGCCGGGAGAGACAGAGGATGAGGCCCGGTTGGGCCGGGATGGTGCCGCCGGAGAGGTTGGTCCCAAACCCCCGGGGTAGAAAGGGGATCCCGAGACGGGCCGCCAGCCGGACCACCCCGGCCACCTCGTCGGTGTCTTTGGGAAAAACCACGGCTTCGGGGCGGGAGGCGGCCAGGGAGGCATCGTAGGCGTAGACAGCGGTGTCGGCCTGTCCGGCGAAGACATGGTCTCTTCCGACGACGCTCTGCAGGCGGCTGATCCACTCCGGGTTCATGGTGCCCTGTCATAGACCCGGGCCGCCGCCTTCGGGGCGCCCGGGGCGACCTGGACTCCCTGAGAGGACAACGTGGTTTCCAGGGCCGAGAGAAACAGCATCACGTTGCGCGGGCAGGCGGTGTGGCCCATCAGGCCGATCCTCCAGACCTTGCCGGCGAAATCCCCCAGGCCGCCTCCGATCTCGATGTCGAAGGCCTCGAGCAGCCTGGAGCGGACCTGGACGTCGTCCGCGCCGTTGGGGATCCGGACGGCGTTCAGCATGGGCAGGCGTTCCGCCTCGGGGACGACCATGGACAGCCCCATGGCCTCCAGTCCCGCCACCAGGGCCCGGTGGTTGAGGGCATGCCGGTCCCATCGGGCCTGAAGTCCCTCCTCGGCCACGATGCGCAGCGCCTCCCGCAATCCGTAGATCATGTTGATCGGGGCGGTGTGGTGGTACTTGCGCTCCCGCCCCCAGTAGGTCCCGACCATGGTCATGTCCAGGTACCAGCTGGAGACCGGACGCCGCCGGTTCTGAAGGACGCCCACGGCCCTCGGGCTGAAGGTCACGGGGGAGAGCCCCGGCGGGCAGGACAGGCATTTCTGGGTCCCGCTGAAAGCGGCGTCGATCCCGGTCCGGTCCACGGCGACTTCCAGTCCTCCGAGGGAGGTGACCATGTCCACCACGAACAGGGCGTCCTTCTCCCGGGCCAGGGTGCTCAGGGCCTCCAGGTCGGACCGGGCGCCGGTGGAGGTCTCGGCATGGACCACGGCCAGGATCTTCGGGTCCGCGTGCTTCAGCTTCTCCCGGACGGCCTCGGGGTCCACGGCCCGTCCCCAGGGACCGTCCACTCGAATGACCTCGGCACCGAGCCGGCCGGCCAGATCGCACATCCGCGTGCCGAAGACCCCGTTCACACAGACGGCGACCCGATCCCCGGGCTCGATCAGATTCACGAAGACGGCCTCCATGCCGGCCGACCCGGTTCCCGAGACCGGAATGGTCATGGCGTTGTCGGTCTGCATCAGGAATCGCAGGAGCTCCTGGGTCTCGTTCATGATGTCCAGAAAAACCGGATCGAGATGACCGATGCAGGGCGCGGACATGGCCTGGAGGACCCTGGCCGGGACGTCGCTCGGACCGGGGCCCATGAGCACGCGCTTCCCCGGGTCCAGGTCCCGGTAGCTGGATGGATCGAACGGCATGGAAGACCTCCTGGGTGTCTGGGTTTGAACGAGGGACGATGGTCCGGTCGGGCGAGGGGCTGAGGCCGACCCTGGCGGGCGGCCCAGCGTGATGCCCCATCAACTGTAGTCAAGCCCCCAGTGGGAGTCAAACACAAACCCCGGGCCGCTTCACAGCCGAAGGCCGAATGGGTTCAGATCTCGAATTTTGACGTGTTCGACCCACGTCTTGGAGCGCGTCCGGGCGGCCTCGGGATGGCGTGTCAGCCCGGCTCGGGGACCGCGAGGTGGTGGGCCGTCGATGTCCTGAATCACAGCCGCCCAAACGGAAAAGGGCCAGGCGCGCGGCTCCCGTATGAACGACAAAACCGGGGAGGCGTCTTCTCCCCGGGCCTGGCAGGTGTCGGGAGGCTCATGCAGGCTCGCGACTTCGCGGTCCGGGCGGCGGCGCCGCAAGAGAAAGATGGAAACCGTGTTGACAGCAAATTGTATATGGTATAATGAAGAACATATTTCATATTTTTCATCTTTGCCGCGAAGATCCTCGAGCTCTTGCTGGTTGCCGGAGCTGAAAGCGGAGGTGGAACGCGGAGGGGACGTTTGGAAGCAAGATCCGCTGGACAGGCCGGAGGGAGGACGACATGGGCTCATCGTCCCTGGGGTCCTGCTTTGCTGAGGCCCTGACAAGCCGGGGAAAGAAAACGGCCCTCACGTTTTACAGGAGGGGCCGCCCGGAGCGCCGGCTGACCTGTGAGGCGTTGGACCGCGATGCCCGCGGCATGGGCGGCCTCCTCCTCGAGCGCGGGGTGCGAAAAGGGGATCGCGTCATCCTCTTCTGCCCCAAGTCCCCGGCCTTTGTCATCACCCACCTGGCCCTTCAGTACATCGGGGCCGTCACCGTGCCCTTGAACCCCGGCTTCAAGCGGTCGGAGATGGCCTACTTTCTCGACGACGCCGATCCCGCGCTCGTGGTGTGCAGCCCGGATCAGGCGGAGGGAATCAGGGCCATCGATCCCCGCAGGTCCGTCCTGACGCTCGACACGGAGCGTTCTTACGAGGCGCTCGATGGGTCCTTCCCTGCCCTGGACGCAAGCCTCCCCGTAGAGGCGGCCCCGGGGGACCCGTCGCTCATCATCTACACCTCCGGGACCACAGGGCAGCCGAAGGGCGCCGTGCTCACCCATGAAAACCTCGTCCACGACGCGCGAAACATCGTACGCTTCTGGGAGATCACCGGGACGGACGTGCTCTGCCACGCCCTCCCCCTGTTTCACGTCCACGGCCTCTGCTTCGCACTCCACACCTTCCTCCTGGCCGGGGCCCACGTCTTGCTGTTGGACCGCTTCGAACCGGAAACCGTCCTGGGCCTTCTCTCGAACCGGGAGAAGGACCCGGTGTGCACTGTGTTCATGGCCGTTCCGGCCGTGTACGCCAAGCTCCTCGAGGTCTTGGGGGACCGGCGCCTCGACTTTTCGCACGTTCGCTTGTGGGCCTCGGGATCGGCACCGCTTCTCACCAGGGATTTCCACCGGATTCGAGAGGTCTTCGGCAAGGAGCCCGTGGAGCGCGAGGGGATGTCGGAGACCGGGATGAACTTTTCCAACCCCCTGCACGGGGTTCGGAAACCGGGATCCGTGGGCGTTCCGCTGCCGGGTCTGGAGGTCCGCGTCGCGGACCCCGAGACGCTTCGGGACGTACCCCGTGGGGAGACGGGCGAGTTCTGGCTCCGTGGCCCCGGCATCACGCCCGGATACTGGCAGAAACCCGAGGAGACGGCAAAGACGTTTTGTGAGGGCTGGTTTCGGACCGGGGACCTCGGCCGGGTGGACGAGGAGGGCTACTACCACCTGACGGATCGCATCAAGCACATCATCATCTCCGGAGGAGAAAACATCTCGCCCAAGGAGGTCGAGGCCGTGATCAATCGAATGGAAGGGGTGAGAGAGTCCTCCGTGGTGGGCCTGCCGGATGCAAAGTGGGGCGAAATGGTTGCCGCCGCGGTGATCCCATTGCCCGGCGCCGAGGTCACGGAGGAGGACGTGATCGCTGCGTGCAGGGAGCACCTGCACGACTGGAAGTGTCCCAAGCGCGTCGTCCTCCTGAAGGAGCTTCCCAAGAACAGCATGGGAAAGGTGCTCAAGGAAGAGGTCAAGGCGGCGTTCGGCGTTTCTCCTTGACGGCTTTTTGTATTTGGTATAATAAACAATGTATGCACAATGAGAGCCAACTTCTTGAATGGACGATCATGGAATATGCAACGAAAATAGAAACCAAAATATTACATGAAGAGGTAGCAAAACAAATACAAAAACTGATTGCGAGCGGTCGGCTGGCCAAGGGGCAGAAGATCGACGAGCGGTCTCTCGCAGCGTCCATGGGGGTCAGTAGAACGCCGATCAGGGAGGCCCTGAGGATCTTGAGCTCCCGGGGGTTGATCGATCTGGTTCCCTACAAGGGGGCGTTCGTGGCTCAGTTCGGCAGGCGGGAGCTGCGGGACATGTTTGAGATCATGAGTGTTCTGGAGGGAATGTGCGCCCGCCTGGCCGCTCAGAACATGACGGACGAGGACTTCCCGGAGATCGAGGGTCTTCACGGCCAGCTGGAGGCCGCCTATCTCGAACGGGACCACAAGACGTACCTGGAAACCAACAGCCTGTATCACCTGCTGGTCCAGAGGCTGAGCAGAAACACGGAAATCGACGCTGTGGCCAACATCCTTCGCGACAAGATCGGCCTCTATCGCCAGAAGCAGCTGTACAAGCCCGAGCGGTTCGAGGCCTCCATCCGTGAGCACAGGGAGGTCCTGGAGGCGTTTCGGAATCGAAACGCTCGGCTGGCGGAGGAGTCCATGAAGAACCACTTGATGCAGCAGTGCTATGCTCTGATCTCGGTCATTGACGAGTAGGCATATTCGCCGTTGGAGCCCCGAGACGGCTCCCCGTCACGGCAGAAAGCTGCTTGCACAATGAAAGATCCGGTCAAAAAAACGTTCTTTCGGGCAAGACGCATTGTCGACGGACTCAGTTCCATCACAGGAGCCGTTTCCGCGCTCTGCATCTTCTGTGCGGCCATCGTGGTGACGGAAGGGGTGATCACCCGGAAGCTCTTCGGCATTTCCGGGGTTTGGCAGATCGAGCTCTCGGTGTTCTTCCTCATTTTTTCCTGCTTCATGGGCCTTTCGTTCGTTCAGAAGCACGACCACCATCTCAACGTGGACCTGGTCCTCATCCACTTGCCGCCCAAGGTGCGCGAAGTCCTTCTGGTGATCGTTTCTGTGTTGTCGTGCCTGCTGTGCGGTGTTCTTGCCTGGTACGCCTGGCCCATGTGGTGGGAAGCCTTTGCGGGCAATTACCATTCAGAAAGCTTCTGGGGACCCCCTATGTGGATTCCCTACTTTTTCCTGCCTTTCGGGATGTCTCTCTATTTTCTTCAATACATTGTCTATATCAGTGACAAAATATCCAAGCTGAAAAAAGGAACATTTGAAGAAGGCATGAAAAGAAGTGAGCTGAAAGATGTTGATGTAGAGTCTACAAAAAACAAGTAATATCTTCCTAGAGAGCAATATGGCAAACGAATACGTGATGGCCATTTTATTGTTTGGAAGTACGTTTGTTACGCTTCTTTCAGGGATACCCATCTGGGCCGGCCTATCACTTGTGTCGCTCTCTTTTGTTCTCATCTTCGCTCCGAACCTCCTGCCGATGCTTCCGGTTGTGCTGTACAACAGCATGGACAGCTTCGCTTTGCTTGCCGTGCCGCTCTTCATCCTTTTGAGCGCCCCCATTGCCGCCTCCAACGCGAGCCGGGACCTCTATGAGACGCTCCACAAGTGGCTGTACAAGGTCCCCGGCGGCTTGGGAATCGCCAGCATGCTGGGGTGCGGCATTTTTGCCGCCCTTTGCGGCTCCAGCCCCGCCACGGCAGCGGCCATCGGCGGCATCTCCATCCCCGAGATGAAGAAGAAGGGGTATGCGCCTTCCCTGGCCACCGGTCTGATCGCACACGCCGGCACGTTCGGGATTCTGATCCCGCCCAGCATCACGATGATTCTGTACGGCGTGGCCACGGAAAGCTCCATTCGCAAGTGCTTTATCGCCGGCGTGGTTCCAGGGCTGCTGGAGATCCTCCTCTCCTGCGTCTGGGTCGTCGGGGTGTTCTATTACCGGAAGTTCAGGCCCGCCAAGGCGGGAGCCGTGTACTATATCGAGGATCGAGGGCTCAAGGAGTATTTCAACTGGTCCGACCGAATCAAATCGCTGTCCAAAGTCCTTCCTTTCGTGTTGATCATTTTCGGCATCATGGGCTCCCTGTACGGCGGGTGGGCGACCCCCTCCGAGTCGGCCGCCCTGGGCGCGGTTCTCTCGTTCATCTTCGTGTTCAGTATCTACAGAACGTATCGCATGACGCATCTGAAAACGATTTTTTCCAAGGCTCTCAATGAGAGCACGATGATCTTGATGATCATCGCGGCTGCTTTGCTGTTTTCGTTTGTGTCTTCTCATTTGTATGCCACCCAGGCACTCGGCGAGCTGATCCTGAATCTGCCTGTCGGCAAGTGGGGGACCATCTTTTTCATCAACATCCTGTTGCTCCTGCTCGGATGTTTCATTCCGCCGGCGGCCGTCATATTGATGATCGCTCCACTCCTGCTGCCGGTGATTTC
Organism: uncultured Desulfobacterales bacterium; assembly: GCA_964475045.1. GTDB lineage: Bacteria > Desulfobacterota > DSM-4660 > Desulfatiglandales > HGW-15 > JAIPEI01. Next base: position 6,764 of record CAYYVD010000047.1, read on the forward strand.
CGGCCTCGGTTTCGATCCAGTGTGGTTTGCCGTCGTGATGACCATCAACCTGGAGATCGGACTGGTGACTCCCCCCGTTGGTTTGAACCTGTACATTGTGAAGAGCATCGCTCCGGATGTTCCCATGTCCCATGTATTGATGGGGGTGGTTCCTTTTCTGTGTATCGAAATATTGATCATTGTCGCACTGTGTGTTTGGCCGGAGCTGGCACTGTGGCTCCCGAATAAAATGGGCAGTTAAGCATAACCGCATTTTCAGGGAGGAGGTAAGTTTATGAAAAGGTTGGCTTATGGAACGACGATGGCCGTCTGCCTCTTGTGGGTGGTGGTCCTGTTTCCGTCTCAGGGCTTGGCCGGGCCCAAGGTCATCAAGCTGTCCCACCAGTGGGCGGAGGGGGACATCCGGGACCAGTGGGGAACCAAGTGGGCAGAGTTGGTGGAACAGAAAACCAACGGATCCATCAAAGTCAGAAAGTACCCTGCAGCCTCGCTGTACAAAGCCAAGGCACAGCACGACGCCCTGAAGATGGGGGCTCTGGACGTCTGTGTGCTGCCCTTCATCTATCTCTCGGGCAAGATTCCGGCTTATGCCATCACCTCCATGCCCTGCCTGGTGAAAAACGCCGAGCAAGGCACCAAATGGGGGCAGCACGAGATCGGAAAGGCCCTGGACAAGATCGGGCAGGAGAACGGCTTCCGCACCGTGTCCTGGGGCTGCATCATGGGGAGTGTCGGGAGCAAGGGCGAGGAGATCATCGTCCCTTCGGACCTGGAAGGGCACAAGGTTCGAGGGGCCGGCTGGGCCATGGAGGAGGTGCTGGAAGCCGGAGGAGCGTCGATCACCAGCATGCCGTCGACCGAGGTGTACTTTGCCCTGCAGACCGGCGTTCTGTCCGCGTTGACCACGACCTATTCTTCCATGCTCTCCTTCCGGTTGCACGAGGTGCTGGACCATTTGACCGTTTCGAAAGGCTACGCCATCTTTTACGCGCACCACGGGATCCTGGTCTCCAACAGCACGTGGGATTCCCTGTCGGACGCGGAGCGGCAAGCCATGGTCGAGGCCGGCAGAGAGGTGGAGCCGTTCATGCTCGAGAAGGCCAACGGGATCCTGGAGAAATGCGAGACCACCTTTCGAGAGAATGGGGTCGAAATTCATGATCTGAGCCGCGAGAGCTACCATCAATGGCTCGAGCTGGCCAAGCGAACCGCCTTTAAGACCTATGCCGAGAAAGTAGAAAACGGAGACAAGCTGATCGACATGGCCTTGGGAGTTGAGTAGCTCTCCCGAACCGTTCCTCCGGGTTGGATTGGCCCTGCATCCTGTTGATGGTAGGGCCAATCCTTTTTCATGAGCCCAGGCGCTGACATCGATCAACCAAGCCTGCACGGGTGCCCATCCATGAACGAACGTTGGGCACGGCAGCGTTTCCAGTTCAGAAAGGACGGTTTCTTGTCAAGATCAAGGAGATCAAGAGGGGCTGCGGAGGCGGACTCTCCTACGCGGCGCAGGCAACCTCGCTGATCGACGATGAGATTGGCAAACCGGGAACCCGCCCGAAGGGTGGGCGTCCAAGCGAAGCGCGGACAAAAAAGACCCTTTCTGGATGGAAACGCAATAGGGGGCTGTGATGAGCCAACCATTGTCAGATGTGAAGATCGTCGACACAACGGCCGTGCTTGCAGGACCGTTCTGTACGATGCTCCTGGGCGATCTGGGGGCCGAGGTCATCAAAATCGAGCCGATCGCGGGGGACATGATCCGAAGAAGCCCTCCTTATATCAACGGACAATCAACCTACTACTTGTATGGCAATCGAAACAAAAGAAGCATCACCCTGAACCTCCAAAAGGAAAAGGGCCTGGATATTCTGTATCGTCTGATCGAGGACGCGGATGTCTTCGTTGAAAACTACAAGCCCTCGACCAAACACAGATTGAAGATCGATTATGAAACACTGAAGCAGGTGAACGCGACGTTGATCTACTGCAGTGTGTCCGGTTTCGGTCAGAGCGGGCCGTGGAAGGATCGCCCCGGCTTCGACCAGATCGCCCAAGGCATGTCCGGGCTGATGAGCGTGACCGGTTTTCCCGACTCCGTGCCCACCCGGGTCGGGGTGGCCATCGGGGACAGCATTGCCAGCCTGTTTGCCACCTACGGGATCCTCGCCGCCCTGATCGAGCGGCAGAAGACCGGGCGCGGGCAGTACGTGGACACGTCCCTGCTGGAGGGGCTCATCGCCGTGCTCGGGTTCCAGGCCGCCAAGTACTTCGGAAACAACGAGGCCCCGCAGCCTCAAGGCAACGACCATGCCTCCTTTGCCCCCTACGGGGCATACGAGACCAGGGACGGCTACATCAACATCGCGGCCGCCACCGAGAAGATGTGGAAGGACCTGTGCCAGGTGCTGGGACTGGCGTCTCTCGTGGACGACGATCGATTCAACACCTTGGAGAAGCGCGTCGGAAACAAAGACCCTCTGAGGGAGTACCTCGAAGAGAAGCTGCGCCTGAAAACGACCGTTGAATGGGTCGAGATCCTGAACGCAGCCCATATCGCATGCGGACCCATTTTCAATCTGGAGGAGGTGTTCTCCAACGCACAGGTCCTGGACCGGGAGATGCTCGCGCACATCACCCACCCGACCTACGGAAAGATCCCCATGATCGGGTTCCCGGTCAAGTCGTCGACCGACTTCTGTCAAGTCCGCCAGCCGCCGCCCGTGCTGGGGGAGCACACGGAAGCCGTTCTCTCCGATCTGGGCTTCTCGGCGGAGGACATCGAAGCGTTGAGAGACGAAGGCGTGATCTAGGGATCTTCCGGTAGAAGGGCGTATTTCGGGAGCGGGCTCGACATGATGGACAAAACCAGGGAGTTGGAGCGGAAACGCGGGGATGCCTCCTTGGGGGGCGGGGAAGAAGGGATCCAGAAGCAGCATCAGCTCGGGAAGCTCACCGCGCGCGAAAGAATCCGTCTGCTGCTGGACGATCGCTCCTTTCGGGAGATCGATCAACTGGTCCACCACCGCTGCACCGATTTCGACATGGACCGGGTCCACCTGCAGGGCGACGGGGTGGTCACGGGGCACGGGACCGTCGAAGGGCGCAGGGTGTTCCTGTTTGCACAGGACTACACCCAGCTGGGCGGATCCCTGGGGGAAGCCCACGCCTCGAAGATCGTCAAGGTCATGGACCTCGCGGCGCAAGCCGGCGCTCCCATCATCGGGATGAACGACTCCGGAGGCGGCCGGATCCAGGAGGGGGCCGATGCCCAGAAGGGGTATGCAAGCATCTTCTTCCGCAATGCGAGATACTCGGGGGTGGTGCCGCAGATCAGCGTCATCCTCGGCCCCTGCGCCGGTGGGGCCGTGTACTCGCCCGGCATGACCGATTTCATCTACATGTGCGAGCCCATCAGCTACATGTTTCTGACCGGACCGAAGGTCATCAAGCAGGTCACCGGTGAGGACATCTCCGTGTACGACCTCGGCGGTTCCGAGGTGCATTGCAGGAAGAGCGGGGTCGCCCATTTCTGTCTCAAATCGGAAAAGGAGTGCTTTGATCATATTCGAAACCTCCTGAGGTACCTTCCTTCCAACTCCTGGGAAGCTCCACAGGCGGGCTCGGAAATCCGATCATCGAATGATGATTGCAGGGGGATCGAGCATGTGATTCCTCGCGAAAAAAGGAAAGCATACGACGTCAGGAAGGTCGTCCGGCTGATCTCCGATGACCAGCAGTTTCTGGAAGTGCACGAGGCGTGGGCCCAGAACATGGTGGTCGGGTTCCTGCATCTCGGAGGGATGGCCGTCGGGGTCGTGGCCAACCAGCCGAGGGTGCTGGCAGGCGCCATTGACATCGACGCGTCCGACAAGGCGGCGAGGTTCATCCGGTTCTGCAACGCCTTCAACCTGCCCGTGTTGACCCTGGTCGACACACCGGCGTTTCTGCCGGGCAAGCAGCAGGAGTTCGGCGGAATCATTCGACACGGGGCCAAGCTGCTGTTCGCCTATGCCGAGGCGACGGTCCCCAAGATCACACTGATCCTGCGAAAAGCTTACGGCGGCGGATATGTGGCCATGTGCCACAAGGAGCTCGGGGCCGATCGCGTCTTCGCTCTGCCCACGGCGGAGATCGCCATGATGGGGGCTGAAGGCGCGGCTGAGATCATCTTTCGGCGGGACATCCAGGCGTCCGATCACCCCGAGGAAACCAGGCGGACGAAGATCCAGGAGTTCGAAGACAAGTTCGGGCACCCCTATGCAGCCGCGCAAAGGGGGTACGTGGACGAGGTCATTCAACCCTCCGAGGTTCGAGAGCGTCTCGCCAACGCCCTGCACTTCACTCTGGGGAAGCGGGACCGCCTTCCGAAGAAAAAGATCGGCAACATCCCCCTTTGATCCCAGGAAGCAAGCGCCACGAACGCAGACACGTGGAAATCTTCACCCCCCTTGAAATCCACGCGCAATCTGCTATGGTTTTGTCTCCGCGCATGACCGGCGGCCGCTGTGGAGGGGCATGGGAAAGAAGCAAAAGAAAAGGAAGAAAAAGCCGGCCGAAGGCAAGCAGGCCTCGCCCGAGCAAATGGAGCGGCAGGCCCGGGATGCCCTGGACGGCGGGCGGTTTCGCCGGGCCAGGGCGCTCTATCTGAAGCTGTTCAATCTGGACCCGGATCGCCACCTGCCCGGGCTCGTGGAGGCCACCGACGGGCTCTGCCGCGTCCTCATGGGGCAGGGAAAGGCGGCGGAGGCGGAAAAGGCGCTCCGCGAGCTCGAGGCCCTGGACGCCTCGGCCGTGCCCGCCGCCCTGAAGATCGCCCTGGGCCTCAGACGCGGCGACTACGAGCAGGCCGCCCTCGGGGCCGTGCAGGGCCTCGGGGATGGACGGCCCGCCTCGGGCATGGACGACCCCGCGCCCGCGGACGCCCTGGTGCTCCGGTGCGATCCTCCGGGCGGGGGACCGGATCTGCCCCCGGAGATCGAAGCCGACCGGGCCGCGGTCCAGGCGGCCCTCGAGCACATCTGCGGGGAACGCTACGGGGAGGCCCTCGAGACCTTGAGGCCGGTGGGCCTGCGGTCCCCGTTTGCCCACTGGAGGTGGTTCGCCAAGGGGCTCTGCGCGTTTTACCGCTCCGAGGACGAGGTTGCCCTCAAGGCCTTTTCCAGGCTTCCTTCGGGGTCGGTGCCGGCCCGGGCCGCGGAGCCCTACCGCCTGATCCTGGGGGGACCGGACGCCCTGGCCGGAAATGCCAAGGACCGGGACCTGCTGGCCGAGGCCTGCCGCGTGGCCGGCCGGCCGGATCTGGCCGACGTGCTCCCCCGCGCCGATTACCTGTGGCGGGCCGGGCGCATTCGGGACGCCTACGTGTTCCTTCGAAAGCACCTGGAGGGCTTTCCTTCGGACACCCCGGGCGTGGAGAAGTCCTTGTCGGCCCTGTTCTTCAAGGGGGTCTTTTCCCTGGACGAGCGGCAGGCGGAGCGCTTCATGGCGTTCGTGGAGGAGTCCCTCGCAAACGGCAACCGGCCCTCGTCGGTGGAAAAGGCCCTGGCCGCCCGGGCGGCGGCCCTCTACTGGGAGCGGGAGGTGCCGGAGTCTCCGCGGGCCTTCGAGGAGATCTCCCGGTTCTGGAGCCTTTTTCTGGAGGCCCGCGCCCGGGTCCACGGCGGGAACCGCCGCATGGAGGCCGCGGTGCACGCCCACCTGGGGGACTACTTCTCCGAGGAGAGGCACCTCCCCCGAGGGCCGTTTTCACGGTTCTTCAACGGCTCCTCCTCGAAGCACGCCGTTCTCTTCGACCAGGAGCGGGCCGAGTCGAGCTACCGGCGAAGCCTGGCCCTGGACCCGGACAACCGCGGCACCCACTTCGCCCTGCTCCGCCTGTACGAGGTCACGGGGGACCAGAGGCGGCTCAACCGCACCCTGGACGAGATCATCAAGCGGTTTCCCGACGACAAGGAGGCCCTTCACCGGGCCGGTCTGCGCTGCCTGGACCGCAAGGCCTTCGTCAAGGGGATGAAGTACCTGGAGCGCGCACTGGATCTGGATCCCCTGGACACGTCGGTTCGGGAGTCCTTCATCAAGGCCTGCCTTCACGTCGGCGCCCGGTATCTCCGGGAAGGGAAACGAGAGAGGTTCCAGGGCCTCCTCCCCCGGGTCCTGGACCGGGCGAGTCCCCGCTCGGATAACCTCGTTCGAGGCCGGCCCTACGTGCGAGCCATGTGGGGGATCGCGTCCATGAAGGCCGGCCTCGACCGGGAAGGCCGGGATCTGCTGGATCGGGCGTTCGACGAGAACGGGGGCACCCTGAGGCTCCATGCCTACGTGCACGTGATCGCGAGCTGCGAGGGGTTGAAGGGGGACGTGTTCGAGCCGAGCCGCGCCCGATTCGAGCAGGAGACCGCCGGTTCCCCCGCGGTGGAGCCCGCCCGGCACCTCATCGACGTCCTGGCCCACGCCTTCAGCCTCACCCTTTGCGGCTCGAAGCTGAAGAAGCAGCGACGGGCGCTGGAGGCCTATCTGGCCCGGGGGCTCGAGCAGAGCCCGGTTTCACGGGACCTCGCCCGGTTGGTCGTGGGGCCGGCTTGGGACGAGGACCTGGTCTCTCTCGAGCTCCGGGAACGGACCATTCGACGGATGCTGGATCAGGATCCCTGGGATCCGTACTTCAGGCTCCATCGCCTCATGATGGGCGATGAAAAGAGGCTGCACCTGCCGGATCAGGACGACCTCGAGGAGGCCCAAGAGATCCTGCGCCTGGCCCGGGAGGCCCGGGACGAGGAGCTCGTCGGCATGGCGTGCAGCGTGGTCTCCTCGATTTCGGAGGCACTGGACCACCTGGCGTCCCTGCGGGCGCTCCTGTCCATGGAGGAGGACGACCTGGACGACTTGGACGACCTGGAGGTCATGGACGCTCTGGAGGAGCTGTTGGACGAGGAGGCCGAACCCGAGGAGGAACCCCCGGGGGCTCCCCGGGAGGGGCGGAGCTCGGAGAAGAAACAAGGGCCGAAGAAGGACAAGGAGCAGCTCAATCTGTTTGACTGAGACAGGAGAGAGATGGAGAGAGGCACCATGGACCCCTACGCCGTCCTGGGGGTGAGCGTGGGTGCGGACGACGAAGCCGTGCGCAAGGCCTACCTGGAGCTGGTGCGCAGGCACCCGCCCGAGCGTGACCCCGAGGCCTTCGCCCGGATCAACCGGGCCTACGAGACCCTGAGGACCGAGAACGACCGCATTCGACACGAGCTGACCGACCTGGAGCCGGGCATCCGGTTTCCATTCGAGGCCCTGCTCGTCCACGGCTCCCGAGAGGGCCGGCGGACCCCGCCCGATGTCGAGGAGATGAAACAGAGGCTGAGAGCATGCGCGAAACCCTGACCCCGAACGGACACCCCGAGGAAGATGCAGGAGGCGCTGCGGAACAACCGGACTGGAAGATCAAGGTCGAGAAGGCCTTCCGCCGGTGGCTCGAGGAGGTGGAGCACCGGCAGCCGGCCGGGCCCGCCCCGGAGGAACCTCCGGACCTCTACTCCTTTTTCGAGGAGCTTGCCGCCCTGCGCAGCGAGGTGCGCAAGGGCGCCCGCCGGAGCCACGACACCTTCTCCCGGTTCGGGGACGCCCTGGGCGGGTTCGAGCAGACCCTGCAGGGCCTGTCGGCCCGGCTGAACGAGGACCGGGCCGCCCGTGAAGAGGCGGACCTGGCGGCGCGCAGGGCGCTCTACCTGCCTCTGGTGGAGCTCTTCGAACGGTTCCGCCGCATGGAGCAGCGCATGGCCCGCCCTCCGCGGAGGCGGCTCCTCGGGGCGAAACCGTGGCGCGAGGCGTGGTCCGACGTGCAGGAGGGCCTGGAGATCCTGGGCGCGCACTTCGAGGCGCTCCTGCACCAGGAGGGGATCACGGCCGTGGAGACCGAGGGCCGGCCCTTCGACCCGGCGCTCATGACCGCGGTGGAGGCCCGTGAGGCCCCGGAGGCCGAGCCGGATACGGTCGTGGAGGAGCTCTCCCGCGGGTACCTCCATCGGGGACGGGTCCTGAAGCTCGCCCAGGTGGTGGTGGCGCGAAGCAAAGGAGGAACAGCATGAGCAGGGTGGTGGGCATCGACCTCGGGACCACCAACTCCGAGGTGGCGATTCTGGAAGAGAACGGCCCCCGGGTCCTTCCCGTGGAAGGGGAGCCGGTCATGCCGTCGTGCGTGGGCCTGGACCGCAACGGCGAACTCATCGTGGGCCGAAGCGCGCGCAACCAGATGGCCGCCTTTCCCGAGGACACGATCCTCTCGGTCAAGCGCAGCATGGGGAGCGACGACCGCTTCACCCTCGGCGACCGGGGCTACTCCCCGGAGGAGATCTCCTCCTTCATCCTGGGAAAGCTCAAGCAGGAGGCCGAGGCGCAGCTGGGCGAGACCGTGAACCGGGCGGTCATCACGGTGCCGGCCTACTTCGACGACAAGCAGCGCAAGGCGACCCGAAACGCCGGGCTTCTGGCCGGCCTGGAGGTCCTGCGGATCATCAACGAGCCTACAGCCGCCTCCCTGGCCTATGACGCCAACCTGGAGAACGACCAGACCGTCCTGGTCTACGACCTGGGCGGAGGGACGTTCGACGCCAGCCTGGTGCGGGTGGAGCAGGGCGTGGTGGAGGTGAAGGCGAGCCACGGCGACACCCGGCTCGGAGGGGACGACTTCGACCGGCTCCTCCTGGAGGAGGTGGCCCGGCGGTTCCAGGAGGTCCACGGAGAGCCGCTGCCCGAGGACCCGCGTGTGAGGAACCGCTTGTGGGCCGCCGTGGAGCGCGCCAAGCAGGCGCTTTCCGACGCCCCGTACGTCTCCATTCGAGAGGAGTACCTCCACGGGGACCGCCACCTGGAGACCGAGGTCTCCCGGGCGGATTTCGAGGAGATGATCGGCCCGCTCCTCAGAAAGACCCTGCAGTGCGTGCACCAGTGCCTGAGCGACGCCTCGGTCCTGCCAAGGGACCTGGACCGGGTGATCCTGGTGGGCGGGTCCACCCGCATCCCGATCGTCTCGGAGACCATTCGAGAAGAGCTCGGGGTCGAGCCCCACCACGAGATCCACCCCGACCTCATCGTGGCCCTGGGAGCGGCGATTCAGGCCGGGGCCCTCACCGGCCAGGAGACCCGGTCCGTGCTCGTGGACATCACGCCCTACACCTTCGGCACCCGGGCCCTTTCCTTCGAGCACGGGTCCATCAACAGGGATGCGTTCGTGCCCATCATCCAGCGCAACACGCCCCTTCCCACGAGCAAGGCGGAGGTGTTCGCCACGGTGTTCGACAACCAGGAGGCCGTGGACGTCCGCATCTACCAGGGGGAGGCCCCCCTCGCCTCGGACAACATTTTCATCGGGAACTTCATGGTGGAGGGGCTTAGCCGGGTCCCCGAGGGCAACGAGATCGTCATCCACCTGAACCTGGATCTCAACGGCATTCTCGAGGTCACGGCCGAGGAGAAGAGGACCGGGCTCTCCAAGACGGTGCGCATGGAGACCGAAGGGGCTGCGACCGGGTTCGATCTGGCCGAGGCCCGGCGCAACATCGCCGCCCTGGTGTCCGAGGAGGAGGGTAAAGCGCCTGCCGCCGGGGAGGACGGGGACCGCGTCCTCCTCGAGGCCAAGGACCTGCGAAGGCGCGCCCGGGCGCTCCTGGACCAGGTGGACGATGTGGACGCCGAGGAGCTCCGCGGCCTCATCGAGGAGAGCCGCAAGGCGGTGAGGGAGGGGGACCGTGTGCGCCTGACCGAGCTCAACGAGTCCCTCTCGGACATGCTCTTCTACCTGGAGGACTGATGCGCATTCGATGCCCGGCCTGCGGAAGGGCCAACGAGGAGGCGGACCGCTGCGGCCGGTGCGGCTGCGACCTCTTCGCCCTTCGAAGGATCAGAAAGACCGCGGAGCGCGAGCTGGCCCGCGGAAGCTTCGCCCTGAGGCAGGGCTTTGACGAGGAGGCCCTGGACCGGGCCGCGGTCTCCTGGCGGCTCGAGAGGAGCCCGCAGGCCGCCCGGCTGGCCTTCCTGGCGAGCCTTGCCCTCGGCCGCCAGGACGAGGCCGCACACTGGTGGAGCATGGGCTCCAGGATCTCCACGCGAAGGCGGTCCCCCACCGCCAGCCCCAGCTCCTTCGCCCGGCCGCCGCGCAGCTCGATGACCCGGTCGACCGGGGCCTCCGGTCCGTACGAGGGGCAAACCACCTTCCGGCAGGGGGGAACGGCATGGGCGATGTGGATGATTTCTCCCTCCCGCAGAAAGACCATGTCCAGGGGCGATAAGACATTCCGCATCCAGAAACGGACGGGTCGCGGCGGTTCGTAGACGAACAGCATGCCTCGATCCGCCGGGAGCGCCTCCCGAAACATCAACCCGGCACCGATCTGCGCGGGTGTCCTGGCCACCTCCAGGTCAATGGCCTCTCCTTGAACGACCATTCTCGCGGTGACGGGCAGCACCTGGGCCCCGCGCGTCCGAGGCCCTTTGCGGCTGTCCGTGACCAGAGAGGTCCCCAAGCAGCCCAGGAGCAGAACGGCCGCAAGACCGGCGAGGCAGGTTCGAAGGCTCATGCAGACGCGGCCCCCCTTGCCTTCATGACTCCTCGATCGTGCTCTGATTCTCCACGACGTCCCGAATCCGCCGAAGCAGGGGGCCGTCCTCGGCCCAGAGCTTGCAGCTTCGAATCACCGTGGAGAGCGCCGGCACCTCCTCCAGGGACCGGGGCATGGGGCGGGGCTCCCGGGTGTATTGGGCGAAGCGCCCGTGGATCGCCGCCGCGCCCATGGTGACGATGAGGTGGGTGAGGTGGGCGCACCCCTGGACCCCGCCGATACGCTTGTGAATCTCCTCACTGTAGCCGTGGGCGATGGAGACCCCGATGATCTTCCGGACCGAATCCAGGGTCGTGGGGCAGAGCTCGTTGGGCACGTCGAGCATCTCGGCCTCGGCGTCCAGGATGGTCGGGGGCATGCCGCCCACCAGGATTCTGACGACCATGTGGTGCACCACGCCGACCGGGATGGGGGTCCCGTCCCAGTGGTATCCCGGCACCAGGCGGTCGTCCCTCAGAAGGCCTTCGACAATGATCCGATCGCCTTCCAGGGGGTACGACTGGAACTCCAGCCGCCGCTGGTGGATCGGGTCGTCTCGAATCAGATCTTTCAGGCTGCTCATGGGTTTCCTCTCTTCCCTTCGGCCCTCCTGTGAAGAGCGGCCCGCCGGGCCGCCCATGGAAGGTCTCTGGTGTGCATGCCTTGTGGTAGCAGGGTTCGAGGGGCGTTGCAAGGCTGTTGGCCTTCGTCGATGCGCCGCGTGTTCGGGAGGGCAGGCATTTTCGCCCTTTGCTTGGCACAGAAACCATGTTTTCGGCACAGTCTATGTGCTACGGTAACCCGTACCCCATGTTCAGGAGGAACCCATGGCGAACATCACCCTGAAAGTGGACGATGCGCTTCTCGAAAAGGCCCGTCGCCTGGCCTTTCGCCGCAACACTTCGGTCAATGCCGTGGTGCGCAAGCGCCTCGAGGAATTCGTCGCATCCGATCTCCAGCGGGAGATCGTGCTCGAGGGGTTGTCGGCTTTTTTCGAGAAGACCCGGGCGCAGAAAGGGCGTCGTGTGTGGACACGTGAGGACCTCCATGAGCGATAAATTCTTCCTGGACACCAACGTCTTCGTTTATGCCATCGATAGCAGCCCCGAGGAGCGATCCAAACAGGACACCGCTCGAACCCTCGTTCAGAGTGCGGTTCGAGAGGCGTTCGGCGTGATCAGTATTCAGGTCCTTTTACCGCATAAGAGAACCTGAAAGTCTGCTGCTCCCGGCGGCCTACGTCCGGTCATGTCCGCCCGGCAGGAGATCCTTTCGGGTTCCGGCCAGCGTGGCGATATACCGTCCCTTCCGGTGGCGGTTGTTGTAGCGGAAGAGCGTGTCCACGAGCCCCTGGTGGAGACGGCCGAACCGCTCCGCGTAATGCCGGCTCAACCACCGGTAGTAGGTCTCCATGCTCTTCATGTTCTCGGTGAAGACGATGCCGACCAGCTCGTCGATCAGCTCGTCCGCGTGGTCGTCGAAAAAGGCGTCCAGGTCCGGTTCGGGGCCTCCCGGGACCGGCCGGTAGCGCTGGACGAAGACGTAGGCCCCGGGAAGGGATTTCAGAAACCGGAACCGCTCCACGTCCTCGGCCAGGGTCGTGTTGTACCCGTACATGCAGATGAACTCCACGTGATCCTTCGGCGTGAATCCCATGAGATCGTACTTTCGCCGCACCAGATCCAGATTCGCCGCATCGTTGAGGCTGAAGTGGATCACCCGGCGATTGAAGGCCGCGTTGCTGTAGTGGATCCTTTGCAGCAACGCGGCCTTTTCTCGATCCAGGAGTCGAATGTCCAGGGTCTGGTTGAAGTTCACCCGGAGCCTTCTCTCCGCCATCTCCGCCAGCAGGGTGCATGCGTCCGGGTGCGCGAGGAGGTTGTCGTCCAGGAGAATCAGGCGCCTTCGATCCCCCTGGAGGAGGTCGTCGAGGCTGCTCACCTGATGGACCCCGCCCTCTTTGATCGGGACAATGCAGAACCTGCATCGAAAGGGGCACCCTCGGGTCAGAAATCCCATGGCCCGGTCCGCCAGCTCGGGGTAGAGACCGTAATCCGGAAGGGTGTCCTCGACCTCGGCCGGGAGCCTTTTTTGAAGGTCCACCCCCGAGCCCCCCAGGAACCAGTCGCCCCCGTAATGCCGCGCCAGCGTCTTCACTCGCCGGCGCGAGGTGGTGTCGCTGAACACACAGCTGGCATAAACGGCCTGCGCGCCTCGGACCGGCCGGGCCTTCCGGTCCAGGACCACCTCTTTGCCGAGTCGCCGGTGGTGCCGGGCGAGCTTCATGAGGGCCAGGTTGGGGAGCCGGCCGTCCAGCTGGTGCAGGACCACGGTCCCGCGGGAGACCCGCAGGGGCGATACCTCGTTGGAGGGCGGGGCCGGATTTCGAGGGAGGTCGAGGCGTCTTTCGGTCAGGTCCTCGGGGATGCGGTTTCGCGAGGCCGTGGAAACGCTCACCACGAACTGCGTGCGGGGCAGCATCATGTCCAGCAGTCGAAGGCACGACGGGAAGCGGTGCGTCCCGCACCGCCGGTCCGGGCGGTGAAGCAGCATCAGGCCCGGCTCCTCCAGGGGCTTTCCACTGTGGGGAAAGGCGTCGATCATGTGCCGGGCCGCATCCAGCAGCGGAAGGCAGAGATCCTTCTCCACGGACGTTCTTTGTTTCCACCAGGCCGTGAAGTCGCACGACTTGTCCGTCCAGGACGACGTGTCGATCTCCAGAAACCTCTCGAAGAGCCTCTGCAAACGGTGCAGGCTCTGCCGGGCCGGGTGACGCGACCTCCGGATTCCCCGGTAGTGCAGCCGTTCCAGAAAGGCCACGGGGGCGGTCCCACAGCAGTCCCAGTCGAACAGGGAGTGAAACCGCCGGACGCGGTGGAAGGGGTCCAGGAAATCGAAGTCCTCGCCGCCTCGCACCACCTCCAGGGACGGGCCGTACCCCAGGACAAGGTATTGTCGGTTTCCGTTGCTCAGCCCGAGCTTGCGCACGGGCACGTCTTCGAGGATCGAAGGGCCGTCCCGGCGCCCCCGGCCCCACCGCGCCTCCCCGTTCGGGAGGATCTCCAGGCGGCTTCCGAGCCTGTCCGGCGCGCAGGGCATGGCGTCGTGGGGCACGTGGGGAGCCACGAGGAGCTCGATGCGCAGAGGCCGGACCGGGGAGCGAAGGAAGGCGGAGAGGTCGCACAGCAGGCCGGACAGAAAGGGCGCGC
>CAYYVD010000048.1:0-20340 GCA_964475045.1 uncultured Desulfobacterales bacterium
GTTTGAACACGTGCCAGAATGAAGGCAGTGTCCAGGAGACGTTTTCGCGAGGGTACCCGTGTTTCTTGGCGTAGAAGTAGGAGTAGACCATGAGGGTCAGTCCAAAGAGCAGCCCCGGCACGATCCCTCCCAGAAAGAGGCTGGCGACCGATGCATTGGCGATCACGGCGTAGATCACCATCGGAATGCTGGGGGGGATGATGGGGCCCATGGCACCGGATGCGGCTGTCAGGGCGGAAGCAAACCCCGGGCTGTACTTCTTCTGCTTCATGGCCGGGATGAGGACCGATCCCACGGCGGCTGCATCCGCCACGGCGCTTCCGGAGATTCCGCCGAAAAACATGCCCGTCAGCACCGAGACCTGGGCCAGACCACCGCGAATGCGCCCCACGATGAACTGGGCGAACTCCACCAGGCGCTGGGAAATTCCCCCCTCCTCCATGATGGTTCCGGCCAGGATGAAGAACGGCACCGCAAGCAGGGGAAAGGAGTCGATGCCCTGCGCGTACATGATGTGAGGAATGATGATGGGATTGAAGATGCCGTTGGAGACCGCGATGACCACGCCGACAAGGCCCAGGGCGAAGGCCACGGGGATGCCCAGGAAGAGAAACAGCAGCAGCAGCCCGATGAACAGGAGAGACGTCATCCGCTGGTTGTCTCCTTGTCATGCACTTGGCGGATCAGCAGAGCCCGGCACTGGCCCACGATTTTCAGGAGCATGGCCACGGCCATCAGGAGCGTGCCGAGTGGAATGACCAGGTACACGATCCACATGGGGACCTCCATGGCCGTAGAGATCTGCGAGCTCTGGCGGACCATCAGCTCGTACCCGCCCTTGAGGATGACCAGCAGGAGACCCAGGCAGGCGAGGGAGACGAGCAAGCTCAACGCACGCCCGATCTTCTCGGGAAGCCAGCGGTAGACGAGATCCAGGGAGAGCATCTCGTCCGCCCGCACCACCGAGACGATGCCCAGAAAAACGATCCATGCGAACAGAAAGCGCCCCAACTCCTCGGGCCACGGCAGGGCATGCTCGAACAGGTACCGGGCGACCACCTGGGCGAAGATCGCCAGGACCATCACGGCCAGCAGGAGTGCGTTGCACAGGTCCTGCCCCCGGTCGCCGAGCTCGGCCATTCGGTGGATGTTCGACACAGGGCCCCCCGTGCCCCTCTGCCCTTGTTCGGTGCGGCTCATTGGGTTTTCAGGATGCGATCCAAGTAGTCATCGGCCTCAGGAGCCTTCTCGAGGAGTTTGTCCCAGGCCGAAGACATCATGTCTCGAAAGGGCTTCTGGTCCACCTCATTGACTTCCATGCCCTGCTCTTCCAGCTTGGTGAGCAGATCGGCTTCCATCTTTTCCAGCTCGGCCCGGTTCCAGTCGGCGGCGTTCTTCGCGGCGGTCTGGACGATGTTCTGGAGATCCTCGGGCATGCTCTGGTAGAGGTCGTCGTTCATCATGATCAAGGTCGGTGAGTAGACGTGCCCGGTGAGGGAGAGGTACTTCTGGACCTCGTAGATCTTGGAGGCCCAGATGATCACGATGGGGTTCTCCTGACCGTCGATCGTCTTGTTCTGAAGGGCGGTGTACACCTCTCCCCAGACCATGGGCACCGGATTCCCTCCGGCGGCCTCGATCGCCATTTTGACGGTCGGGGTTTCCGGCACGCGGATTTTCAACCCTTTGAGGTCCTCGGGGACCTGGACGGGCCGCACGTTGTTGGTGACGTGGCGGTAGAGGTTCATGAAGTAACCGATGATGCGGATCCCGGTTTTCTGCCGGAACTTCTCGTTCAACTCCTGCCCGATCGGACCGTCGACCACGTGGTACACGTGCTGATGGCTGCGGTAGGCAAAGGGCAGCTCCAGCACCCCCATGGCGGGATAAAAGGCGGCCAGCCCCCCGGCGCTCTGTGTGGCCATCTCCAAGGTGCCCATCTGGACCGATTCGGTCATGGAACGCAGGTTGCCCAGCTGGCCGCTCGGGTAGGCCGTGGCCTCGATCCTGCCGTTGGATTTCTCGTTCATTTCCGCGGCCATTTTTTCGAAGGCCTGATGCAACGGGTTGTTGGGGGGCGTCACATTGCCGATCCGGATCTTGTACACCTTGTCGGCAGCCGACACCCCTGAGGCCAAGCCGAGCCCGATCACGAAAGCCATCAACAGAAACATCCCCATCTTTCTCTTCATGACCCTACCTCCCTTCCTTCTGGGTTGTTTGTTCACCCATTCGACGACGGTAATGCTTTTCGAAATACTCCAAGTGTTCCAGCATGACAGCCGCCGCCTTCTCGGGCTGTCGCTCGCGAACGGCGGCGTAGATTTCCCGGTGGAAGCGCATGGCCACCGGGAAGAGCTCGTCATGCAGGTCTCCGTAGTCCACCACCCGGTTGTGCAGTTGCTTGACGGCCACCATGAACATCTGCAAGATGTTGTTTCTGGCCGCCTTTGCGAGGCGTACATGGAAGTCGGTGTCGTATTGTACGAAAGATGCGTGATCGGTCTCCGGCGCTTCCATGCGGTCCAGAATGCCTTCCAGCGCCGAGAGGTCTTCCTGATCCGCCCGCTGCGCCGCCAATCGCGCGATGCGGTCTTCCAGGGTCTTGCGTGTTTCGATCAGGGCGTCGAACGAATCTTCTGAAATCTGCTCCCACCGCAAGGCGTAGAAGATCGAGTCCACCACCTGAAGAAAATTGCCTTCGCTGACGAAGATGCCCCCTCCGGGCCCCTTTTTGGTGGTGACCACCCCGTCGTGCTCCAGCATGTGAAGGGCTTCTCGAATGGTGCCGCGACTCACGCCGAACGTCTCGGAGAGCACCACGTCCGAGGGCAGGCGGTCTCCGGGGCGGAGCTCCCGGCTCAGGACGTACTCCTTGAGCTGCTCGACGATGTGATCGGTGTAGCGGCGGTTTTTGACGGGATTCAGCATAATAGACCCAAACTATTTTAGTTTGATTTTTAGGTACTGTGAATCTGTTTGTCAAGCGTTTGTTTTCAAAAACGCGGGACCGGCTTTTCGGGCGAATCCTTCCACGAACGGCTTGATGCGCCCGCTCAAACAGGGTACTCTTTTTCACCGGCGACCTTCACTGCATGCAAAAGAGAAGACATGGATCAGGAGCGAACGGTTCACGGGACGAGGCAAACCTACCGGATCGAGTCGGTTCTGGGACGGGGGGCCATGGGCGTGGTCTACAGGGGCACCTCGGAGAAGACCCGGGAGCCGGTGGCCGTCAAGACCCTTCGGCCGGATCTCCTTCAGGGCAGCGAGCGCGGCTCGGTCCTGGAGCGGTTCATTCGGGAGGCCGTCGTCTCCATGGAGATGAACCACCCCAACATCGTTCGGGTCCTCGACTCCGGCACGGAGGAGGACGACTCGTTTCTGGTCATGGAGCTGATTCGGGGCAAGGAGCTGAAAGGCCTGCTGGAGCGGTCCGAGGCCATCCCTCTGGAGACCGTCATGAGGATCATGGACCAGCTGCTCGCCGCCTTGGACCACGCCCATCGGCACGGGGTGGTGCACCGGGACATCAAGCCCGCCAACATCATGGTGGACAAGGATTTTTCCCTCAAGATCACGGATTTCGGTATCGCCAGCGTGGAGTCGTCCGAGATGACCCAGGCAGGGGCCCTGCTGGGAACCCCCGCCTTCATGTCTCCGGAGCAGATCATGGGCGAGCCTGTGGACGGGAGGGCGGACCTGTTCTCTGCAGGCGTCCTGCTCTACCAGCTGCTGACCGGGGTCAAGCCCTTTGAGGGCCAGCTGGCCACCATCATCTACCAGATCCTGCACGAAACCCCTCCCCTCCCCTCCAGTCTGACCGACCGGGTCCCCCCGGCCCTGGACGGGATCGTGATGAAAGCCCTGGCCAAGGATCGGGAGGATCGCTTCACAGATGCGGCCTCCTTTGCCGGGGCGCTTCGGGAGGCCTGGATCGGGACCCGTTCGGCAGGGTTGCCTCCTCGCGTGGATGGGGTCGCGGAAGCGCCCTCGAGGGCCGCGGTCGAGGCACCGGGGTCCCCCTCCGAGGAACGCCCGAAGGGCGTCCAGGACTGGAAGGCCCACCGAAGGCGGGTCCAGGAAATGCTCCGCCGGTGTCTGGATCACGCCGTGACCCCCCGCCTTCTCGCCGAGCTCAAAGAGGGGTTTCGGGCCTACCGGGACCTCCTGGAAGGCCCTCCCGGGAAGGACCCGAGGCTGGCGCAGGCCGTCGCTGCAGACCGGGACCTCTTCGAAAGGACGGCCCTGGAACGCCTCAAGGATCTCATCATTCACGAGGCACCCACGCCGGGCAAAGCCGTCGAGGCCGGTGCCCGAAACGACTGGATGCTCTGTATCGACCTGTTCCGGCTGCTGGGGGAGTTCATTGTGCAAACGGGGGGGACGGACCGGGCCGCCCTTTCGGCCGCCGAGGCCCGCGAGGAGCTGATGAACGCGGCCATGGCCTATGCCGGGCTGATTCAGCAGCAGCTCTCCGGCCCCGACCACATCGAGCTCTATCGCATCTCGGCCGATTTCATGCGGCTCGACATCCTGCAGTGGGGGCTGGAGGAGCTGGGCGGGGATCAGGACGTCCGTGAGATGCACCGAAGCATCCGCCGCTCCGCAGGGCAGGTCCTGGAGCGGGTCAACGCCTCCATTCGGGATTTCCTCCAGACCCGGGAGGTCCTCGCCCGGCAGGACGTGGCCGGGCTCCTCGCCGACATCGACGAGCTGATCGTCATCGCCACCCGGGTCATCGAACCCTCTCCGCAAGCAGGGGATTCGAGGGCGGTCTTTGCTCCCCACGAGACGGACTCCTCGATCATCCGCACCTTCATCGAGAACGCCAAGGAACTGGCCGGGCTTTTCATGGAGGAGCTGGGGGAGGACGGGACGCTCCGGAAGGCCGACGTCACGGACTTCCAGAACAAGCTGAGGCAGCTCGGACGGCTGTATCGATTCTCGGTGCTGTTCGACGACAAGGCCTTTCGCGGGGCCCTCCACCAACTGACCCAGGGCGTGCACGACGCCGTCGAGGCCCTCTCCGGCACCCTTCAGCGCCGCCTGCGGGAAGCGGAGGACGAGGCGACCCGGGAGCTCCTCCAGAGGCAGCTCACCGTGATCTACGAGCTGGCCGAGGAGCTGGGCTGGGTGGGTTTCTGCGAGCGGTTGATGACGGACCTGAGGGACGGGTTTCTGGTGGGAACCGGCCCTGGTACGGCACCTCCGTCCGATCGGGCGCTCCCCGACCTCACCCTGACGGCCGGCGAAGGGGACGGCTTTGTGGAGGAGGGGACGTTGATGTACACCGACGTCCGCTCCAGCAGAGCCATGATGGAGGCCATGGAGCGGGAGGCCCGCCAGAGGGCCGAGGCGACCGGGGAGGATGAAGGCCTCCCGCCGGCCCCCCGGGTCGCGGAAAAGCCGCGGCGCGCACGGGCCGTCTCCTGGGGACGGACGCTCCGTCTCCTCCTTGTTCTGGTCGTTCTCCTCGGGCTGGGCCTGGGCGGGCATACCTACTATCAGGATGTGTATCGGCCCGAAAAGACGAGGCAGGGCATCGTTGAAAAGCATCGCGAACGCCTGTTAACCTTTGTCTACGATGACGAGGTCTACGACACTTTCGACGAGAGGACCTGTGCGCGGCAGGTGGAGACCCTTCGCGCCATGATGCAGCAGATGCATCGCGACGAGCAGAGGGTGGGTGTGATTCCGGAGCTCGAGCGCCTTCGGGCGACCGTCGGGTTCATGATCCTCGAACGAGAGGTCCGGTCCCTGCTCGAAGAGGGGAACCCTCAGGAGGCCATGCAGCGGATTCGGCAGGCCAAGGCCGAGGTGTCCCCGGTGAGCTCGACCGACTCCCCGGCCTTCCGCCAGCCCTACACCTCCCTTTCTCAGATCCCGCAACTCATGGATCTTCTGACCATGGTGTGCCGATACAGGCAGTTTCAGCTGGCCTACCCGGATCCCTACCTGGCCGAATCCGCCGCACTGGACGACAAGGCGCTCGACGACATCCTCTGGGCAAAGCGGCTGAAGGACGACTTCGTGCTCCTGAAGAAGCGGAACAGCATGAGCCTGAGCGCCACCTTCCGGTACCTGGAAGGGATGGTCAACGAGGTGGATGAGTATGGGATCACCCTGGTGAACCGTTGGTATCACCACGTGTTCTCAAACGACATCACGTGAACGCATCCCCCTGGACGGCTTCGTAGGAACCAATGGCCGCATGCCTTTTCTTCGCACACTGATCATCCTGTCCCTGCTCGTCCCCTTTGCCCAACCATGGGCTTTCGCGACGGTTTCGACGGAAGCGGCCTTTTTCGAACGCTTCCTGTCCCCTCGAAGCGAGCAGCGGCTGGTCCGGCGGCTCCACGCCCTTTCTCGGGCCCGCGGAGGCCCCTCCAACCCGTATCTGAGGGGGAAGCCGATCCTCGAGCTCACCCTGGAGGAGGCCTGCCGGGAGGCCCTTCGGGGCAACTTCGACCTGGAACTCGCCCGCGTCGATCACCGAATCGCCGCCGGGGAGGTGACCGCCAGACAGGCCACCTTCGATCCGGTCTTTGACGTGTCCCTGGAGTACCGCAAGGTGGATGCGTACGAGCGATTCGAGGACATCGAGCGGGAGCGGCGGAGAGAGGTGGACTGGGAGGCCTTTGACGCGGCCTTCACAAAGCGGGCCGAGGTCGACGACGTCTCGGAGCTGACCGATGAAGAGGATACCGACTGCCTGGGGTGCTCCCCCTGCATCTACGTCGACGGGGTGCTCATCAACCCCTGGGAGTGTCAATCCAAGTATCACGTGTCCGTGGAGAGGGAGTACGCCAGCCTCACCCGGAAGCACGGGGCGATCCCCGATGTGTGGACCCTGATGCTTCGCGCATCCAAGGCGTTTTCGTGGGGGCAGGCGGTGGACCTGACCCTCGAGACCATGAACCGCGCGAACCCATACCCCTCGCTGGGCCCCTATGCTGCCCTGTACACCTATGACGAGGGCGTGGCCGAGTTTCCTTTCGGGGACAACCGGTGGTCCTCTTCTCTTTCCCTGAACGCCTCGACGCCCTTGCCCTTCTGCAAGGGCTTCGGGGCCTACGGCTCGATCGATCACGTGGACTCCCTCCTGGCCGAAGCCAGGACTCGGGCCCTGGCCTGGCGGGTTCGCGACATGGAAAGGCTCCTCACGGAGCAGGTTCACGAGGCCTACTGGGACCTGGTGGCGGCCCTGACCAGGCTCGACATCCTGATGGATGCACGCAGCACCCTGGAGGACATGGCCGCACGGACGCTTCGCCTCTTCGAGTGGGGATACAAGACCGCCTACGACAAGGCGCAGGTGGAGGCGGAGCTGCTCAGCCTGGAGAACCGGCAGGAGATCGCCTGGCGGGACCTCGTGATCCACTCCAACCGCCTGGCGGAGCTGCTGGGGCTGGAGGGGGACGTCATGCTTCTTCCCATTCACTACACCTGGACCTTGAAACGGTCCCTGGACGCGGAGGGCTCCCCATCGATTCCGGACGCCGTGTCGAGGCGCCCGGATCTGAAGGTCCTTCGCACCGAGCACGAGGCCGTGGAGGTGCGCCACCGGTACCGAAAAAACCAGGTCAGGCCGGATGTCGTGCTCTCCTGCAGCCTCGGCCTGAGCCAGACGGACACCCTTTGGGGGTTCTCATCCCTTCGAGACTCCTGGGAGCACCTGCCGGAGCCGGACAACCAGCACTACTTCGTGGGTCTGATCCTTCGATGGCCCCTGGGGAACCGTGCGGCGAGGTCCGCCTTGAGAAGCTCGGAGTCCGCCCTTCGCAAAAGCAAGAAAACCGTGAAAAATACAATCAACCATATCGTCAACGAGATCAAGACCTCTCAAAGCGCTATTCGGACGTCGAAAAATATGGTTCTATATGCTGACGATCGTTTTGAAAAGTCCGCCTTGACCTATCAAAAAGCATTACACATGAGAGAAAACGATGACCAAATCAGCGATTTTGAGCTTTTGAACGTTCATCATGAGATGATTCAATCCAAGTTAACCGTTCTGGATGCGTTGATCTCTCATCAAAAATCCCGTGCAGCCCTCCTCTCCGCCGGGGGAGCCCTTTCGGGCTCAGGGGCGGGACTCGAGGGACCGCGTCCCGGGGCCTCGGCGACCGAAACACGGCCGCTTCGGGGAGATCCGGACCTTCCGGAGGCATCCGCGCCATGAAGATCCCGAGGACGATCATCGCGGCCCTGTTCCTCGTCGCCCTTCTCGTGCGCCCCGCGGCGGCCGGGGAAGACCGACCCTTGTTCGAGACGTGGAAGACCCGCCTCGCCCGCATTCGGGACGCGCTCGAGCCGCCGGGGGACACCGAATGGTTCGCGATTGACCTCCCGCACATCGTTCCCCTGGCGCTGGGGAAGAACATTCGCATCCTTCAGGCCCGGGGAAACGAGCGCATCGCCCGGGCGGCCCTTCGGGAAGCCCAAGCCGTTTACGACCCGCAGCTTCTGCTCTCCTTCCGCTATGCCGTGAGCCGGGTCTTCAAACGCGAGGAGACGGTCCTGGCGTGGAAGAAGAACACCACGGCGGCACCGTTCGATCCCGACCCCGTGTATCTCCTGCTCCCGAAGCACTCACCGGTTGCCTACCTCAAGTACGACAAGGAGCGGAAAGAGGGGTATTACGAGCGGACCGTGGTGGCCAGCGAGCAGGTCCCCGATGTCCCGGACGAGTCGAAACGCTACCAGGCGGCCGTGGCGCAGCACCTTCCCTGGGGCCTGGATCTGGCGGTCTCCCTCGAGGTCCTGGACCGGGACACCTACTGGGAGAACAACCGGGACAGCTGGGGGCCCTATGAACGGCCGTGGCGTTCCATCCTGATCGAGAACCTGACCGTTCCTCTGCCCTGGATGCGGGGGTTCGGTCCGGATCACGACGAGGATCACCGGATTCGACAGGCCGGCCTGGAGGAGGAGATCGCCCGCTGGGAGGTGGCGGTGCTCGAGAACAGCACCCTTTTGGAGGTGGAGTCGGTTTACTGGGATCTGGTGTCGAGCGTCCGGGCCCTCGACGCCCTGATCCGGCACGGGGACCACGTGGACGGCCTCATTCGAAGGACCCGCGCCCTGTACGAGGAACGAATGGCCACCGAGTACGATCTGGCCCAGGTGGAGGCCGCATCGGCACGGTTCCGGCAGCAGGAGCAGCAGGCCGCGCAGACCTTTCTGGTTCACTCGAACCGCCTCGCAGAGCTGCTCGATGCCGGCACCCACCGGCTCTTCATCCCGGTCGAGGAGGACCTGCGGTTCGAGGGATCCCCCGCCCCCCTGTTCGAGGAGGGGCCCGCGGCGAACATGGAGGGGCATCCGGAGCTGATGAGGCAGGCCCTGATCATTCAGTCGACCCGTCTCCTCGAGAAGCACCGGGAGGTGGATGCCAGACCCGATCTCGCCCTGCACCAGACCCTGATCTTCGGCCAGGGCGCGTCCATGTTCGGGTTCGAGCAGGTGGGGGCGTCCATCGAAAAGGTGTTCACCCGGCCCGACCGGGTCCGTCACATGGTCCGCCTGGCCTATAGATACCCCCTGCTCAACCGCAAAGCGAACGCCGAGCTGCATCGGTCCAGGCTTCAGACGGAGCGGGAGCAGGTCCTGCTGGCGTCTCTGAAAAACCGCCTCTCCAGGGAGATCCGGGACGCCCTGGTCGGCCTCTCCAGCACCCGGGCCCGAATCGACATCGCCCGCCGGAATCTCGACCTCGCAAGGCTGGCCTTCGAGAAGGCCCTGGCCTACCAGCGGACGCGGGAGGTCCCTGAGTACGAGGTGGTGATCAAGAGCGAGGCCCTTCTGGGCGCCGAGCTTCGGTGGGTTCAGGCCTGGATCGAAAACCGCAAGGCCGAGACCCTGCTGCTGGGCGCCCTGGGAACACTGGAGGAGCGCCGCACCGGTGGGCCGGCCGCTGCTCGGGACGTGGAGGCATTCCGCCCATGAAGGGAAGCAACCTCGCCGTATGGAGGGTCGGACCGCATCCCGAGGGGACAGCGCAGACGCACTCCGGGTTTGCGACAGGGGCCTGCGTGGGTCTCCTCCTCCTTCTTCTTCTGGTCTTCACGGCGGCCGCGGCCCGGGCGGAAGCCGCAGGGCAGGAACCGTCCGGCGGCCCCACCACCACGATTCGGCTCGACGATCTCCTCGGCCGCGTTCCCACGACGGGAGAGGAGACGAAGATTCGGGCGGTCCTGGAGGCCCTCCGCTCCTCGAACGGCGGAGCGGAGACGGTGTGCTCCGGCCGGGCCGTCCGCCTGGAGCTGCTATCCTGGCGGGATGCCGCGGTGCGGGCTCTTCGCACCAATCTGCTCATCCTGGCCGAGCGGGACGCGGCGGACATGGCCCGGGAGGCCCTCATGGAGGCGGAGGCCGTGTTCGACCCGGTCTTCTCCTTTTCCTTGTCCCGGGCTGAGGCCGACGCGTACGACCGGAGTCAGCGGGTGCCTCTCCAGACCAAGCGCTTCGTGCCCGGGCTGCCTCTGCAGATCCCCACCGCCCCGGACAAGGAAGAGCCCCAGATCGTGGAGCTGGGATGGAACTACCAGGCGGAAGGGAACCGGGAGATCCAGGAGATCTTCGCCAGTCAGGAGCCGGAGAACGGGCCCGCTCGAACCGCCCGAGGCTCGGTGGAGATCGCCCAGGTGCTTCCCTGGGGGGCGGAGCTCCACCTCAGCACCGCGACCCTGCACCAGGAAACGTTTTACGACACCGAAGGCCACAGCTACGACGCCCCGTTCGCCTCCTCCCTGACCCTCGAGCTGCAGTCTCCGCTCCCCGGGACCCGGGGCTTCGGTCCCCACGCACCGCGGGACAAGGCCGTTCGGCTTGCGGAGAACCGAAAGGCCTGGCAGTACTGGTCGGTCCAGGCCGTCGTCAACACCGTCCTTTCCCAGGTCCACGAGGCCTACTGGGGACTGGTGGCGGCCGTGGAGTCCCTGTCCGTGGCCGAAGAAAGGCGGGCCGTCATGGAGGAGCAGAGGACCCTCTGGCAGAGGCGCTTCGACAACCGGCTCGCAACCGCCTACGATCTTCGCCAGATTCAGGCCGAGTATGCCGCGTCCCGTCTGCAGGAGGCCTCCGCCCTTCACGGGCTTCTGTCCAGGGCCCGTGCCCTGGCGGTCCTGATCGAGGACGACCCGAAAGCGCTCGAGGACACCCTGTTCCTCCCCTATCAGTACACGGCCCTGTTGGTCGAGGCGGGAGGGGTCGCGCCGAACGACGCACTTGAAACCGCCCGGAGGTGCCGCCCGGAGCTGAGGATGGCGGAGATCGATCTGGAGCGGACCCGGATCTCCAAGGCCTTCAGTCGGCAGCAGCTTCGGCCGGATCTTCGGGCCTTCGCCTCGGTGAGCCTCGTGGAGGACGGCTCGATTCACGGCTACAAGACCCTGCAGGCATCCGTGAAAAACCTGTCGCACCCGGATCAGGAGAACAAACACGTCCAGCTGGACTATGCCTACCCCTTGGGAAACCAGGCCTTGAAGGCCAGGCATGACCAGTCCATCATCACGGAAAAGAACACCGAGCTGTCTTACGCCTTCATCGAGAACCGCGTCGAAAGAGAGGTCCGGGATGCCGTGGGTCTGATGCGGACCTCGAAACAGAGGGTGGCCATGGCGCAAAGAAACGTCGACCGGATCCATTCGGCCTATCGGATCATTCAAGAGCGCCAGACCCTCGGAGAGGCGAGACCGTTCGAGTGGATTCTGAACCTCGAAAGGCTCATGCAGGCCAGGATCTCCCTGGTGCTGGCCCGGGTGGACCACCGCCTTGCGCGGTGCAGGCTCGCTGCGGCCCAGGGAACCCTGGAGACCGAAACGGTGAACCGTCTGGCCGCCAACCCCGGTGACCGGATGAGAATTCAGGGGCTGGCGGCCGGCAACCAGCTGGTCTTCTTCGACCCCGAGCGGGTCGGTCGCGGGGCGCCGGTGCCCCAAAGCCCCGGCCCGGGATCCACGAACACCTCAGGAAGGAGACGGCCGTGAACATCGGAATCTTTGCCCATGCCTCCAGCCCCCAGGCCACGGACCTTCGGGAGCAGTTGAGGGGCACGGGGGGGGTGGCGTGCCGCTTTTTCGACCTGGCGCTCCATCCGTCCACTGCGGTCTCCCTGGATGCATCGAGCATCTCCTGGAACGGGGTGGACCTCACCGGGCTGGATCTCGCCTACCTCCAGGGGTTCTCCTTCATGACCCCGGCGGTCCCGTCCGCGGAGGACGCAAGGGACTGGAGCGTCTGGCAGGCGGACTATCTCGAGGTGCAGCAGAGGTACAGCTTTCTCCTGAGCCTCTTCAAGGAACTTCAACGCCGGGGCGTCAGGCTGGTGAACCCGCCGGAGGTCCACGTGCGGGCCTTCATGAAACCCTCTTTGCTGGAGCACCTGCGCCGGGCCGGGCTTCCCGTCCCCGACCTGCTCTGCTCCAACGACGTGGAGGAGGTCGACGCCTTCTGCCGGCGGAGCGGGACCGTCCTCTGGCGGCCGGCCACCGGGAGGGCCGCCTGGCAGCTGTTCAGGGAGAAGCAGAAGCGGCACCTGATCCGGAAGGACGCCCCGCCGGTCCTCCTGGCCAAGGCCGAGGAGGGTCATTGGGTCAGGACCTACCTCTACGAGGGGAGGCCGCTGCTTCGACTGGCCCAACGGCCGCCCCGCGATCAGCCGCCCGAGACCCTGGAGCGGTTCTTCCACGTGAAGGACCCGCTCGCGGGATGGGAGACGGCCGGCCGGCTGGAGGCCACCCATGCGGGATGGGCCATGGTGCTCTGCCTCGAGGGCAAGGGCCGGTCCTGGATCTACGACGTGGACCCGGATCCCGTTCTGGACTGGCTTCCCGGGCCCTACCGGGCCCATCTGCTGCAGGGGCTGGCGCTCGCCCTGACCGGGGCGACGGAGCCGTGCGCGCCGCCCCAAGGGATTCGCCCCCCGCTGGAGCGCCCCGTCTTCGTGCTCCGCCGGATGCTCAGGATCCTTTTCGACTTCGAGCGAAGCAAGTACGGTCAAACCGAACAGGAGGAACCACCGGCATGAACCCCAGATTCCACTTCATCTCGGGCCTTCCCAGATCCGGCTCCACCCTGCTGGCCGGAATCCTTCGGCAGAACCCCCGTTTTCACGCCTCCATGACCAGCCCGGTGGGCGGACTGTTCAGCACCCTGGTGGAGGCCATGAGCCCCGGCAACGAGTTCGCCGTGTTCATCACCCAGGAACAGCGAAGGGCCTTTCTCGAGGGCCTCTTCACCACCTATTACCGGGAGGAGGCCCAAAAGGCCGTGATCTTCGACACCAACCGGATGTGGTGCGCCCGGCTCCCGGCCCTGACCCGGCTCTTCCCCGACGCCAGGGTCATCTGCTGCGTTCGAAGCGTGGCATGGATCATGGACTCCATCGAGCGCCTGGTCCGGCGAAACGCCTTCGAGCATGCGCGCCTCTTTGCCAATGCCTCGGAGAGGAGCACCATGTACACGCGGGTCGAAACCCTGGCCAGGCACGACCGGCTGGTGGGCTTTGCCTGGTCCGCGCTCAGGGAGGCCTGTTGCGGGGAGCACGCCTCCCGCCTGCTGATCGTGGAGTACGAGTCGTTCACCTCCGATCCCGAGAGCACCTTGTCCCGGATCTATGCGTGGATCGACGAGGAGCCCCATCCCCACGACTTTGACAACGTGGTGTATGAAGAGCCCGAGTTCGATCGATCGCTGGGGCTCGAAGGGCTTCACCACGTCACCAGGAAGGTGGAGTTCCGGCCGCGGAAGACCGTTTTGTCCCCCGATCTGTTCGAACGGTACGACAAGCTGTCCTTCTGGAGGGACCGACAAGAATGAGCATCCTCTTCCATGATGGATCCTTTGATGAACGACACGGAACACAAGCCCAACGGTGCCCCTGAAGGGCAAGAACCGGTTCAGAGCACCCTTCGAAAAATCACCCACGATCTGGAAGAACGGGTCAAGGAGCTCCAGTGCCTCTACGCCATCTCCGAGCTCCTGGAAAAGCCGAACCACTCGCTGGAGCAGGTGCTCCAGTCCACCGTCGACATGATTCCCCCTGCGTGGCAATACCCGGACCGGACCTGCGCCCGTCTCTACCTGGATCAGGACGTGTACACCACCCGGGGGTTTCGCGAGGGCTCCTGGAAACTGACGGCGGACGTGGTCATGAGGACCGAACCCAGGGGCTCGCTGGAGGTTCACCACATCGGTGAGCGACCGGAGGCGGAGGGGAGTCCCTTTCTCGAGGAGGAGCGCAGCCTCATCAAGGCGATCGCCGAGAAGCTGGGACGGATTCTGTGGGTGAAGACCGTGGAAAAGGACATGAGGGAATCCGAGCAGAGGTACCGGCTGCTGGCCGAGCAGGTGGAGGACGGGGTGACCCTGCTTCAGGACGGACGGT
Organism: uncultured Desulfobacterales bacterium; assembly: GCA_964475045.1. Taxonomy (GTDB): domain Bacteria; phylum Desulfobacterota; class DSM-4660; order Desulfatiglandales; family HGW-15; genus JAIPEI01. Next base: position 14,393 of record CAYYVD010000048.1, read on the forward strand.
TTCTCTTTGCCAACCGGGCGTTCACCCGGCTGTTCGGCATCCGCGGGCCCGATGAGGTCATGGGAAAGACCCTGGACGAGCTGCTCGAGACCCTGTCCATCGAGGGGTTGGGCGACATCTACCGTCCGGCCCTGCACGAAGACTCCGACAAGGCGTTTCGAGCGCCCTGCGGCACGCTTCGAGGAGGAGAGGTCTGGGTGGAGGGGACCCACGGGGTCACCCAGTACAAGGAACGGCCCGCCGTCCTTTCCACGCTTCGGGACATCACCGGACGGGTCCTGAAGGAGCGGGCCATTCAGGAGGAGGCCGATCTCCTGAGAGAGGAGAACATCAACCTCAGGACCTCCATGAAAGAGCGTTATCGATTCGGCAACATCATTGGAAAGAGCTTGCCGATGCAGGAGGTGTACGAGCTCATCCTGAAGGCGGCCCACTCGGACGTCAGCGTCGCCGTCTCGGGAGAGTCCGGTACGGGAAAGGAGCTTGTGGCCAGGGCCATCCACTCCCTCAGTGCGCGACGGGAGGGAGAGTTCGTCACGGTGAACTGCGGAGCGATTCCGGAATCCCTCCTGGAGAGCGAGTTCTTCGGGCACAAGAGGGGGGCCTTCACCAGCGCTCACACGGACAAGGTCGGCTACCTGGACATCGCGAACGGCGGCAGTCTCTTCCTCGACGAGGTGGGTGAGCTGAGCCTTGCGATGCAGGTGAAGCTGCTTCGGGCCATCGACGGAGGGGACTACGCCCCGGTGGGCAGCAACCGGTCCAAGACATCGGATTTCCGCACCATCTGTGCGACGAATCGCGATCTGGTGGAGCAGGTCAAGTCGGGTTCCATGCGGGAGGACTTTTTCTATCGCGTCCATGTGATTCCGATCGCACTTCCCCCCTTGCGGGCCCGAATCGATGACATCCCCCTTCTGGTGGAGCACTTCCTCCGCCTGTACAGTCCCCGTGAGGCCCTTCCACGGGTGCCGGGAAAGGTCCTGGACCGGCTGCAGGCCTACGACTGGCCCGGCAACGTGCGCGAGCTGCAGAACGTGCTGCGGCGGTTTCTCAGTGTGGGGCGCTGGGATTTTCTGGGGATCGCTTCCGGGGCGGAGAAGGAGGAGGAAAGCAGGCGACCCCTTTCATCCGCCCTGCAGGAGCTGGAGAAATCGGCGATCCTCAAGGCCCTGGAGCAGGCCCGGTGGAACCGAAGCCGTACGGCCGAGATCCTGGGCATCTCCCGAAGGGCGCTGTATCGAAAGATGCAGCGCCTTGGGCTGAAATAGCCCACGGCGGGCGCATTCCGCCCATCCCCTTCTTCTCGAACAATCAGCAAGATAGAGGCACAGGCGCGTTTGCTTGGGCGGATGTGTCCCATTCCGCGGACGCCCTTGGCGAAAAGTGTTCGGACTTTTTCAGCCATTTCGAGGCCTTGGCCTCGTGCGTCTTTCCCGGTACACCGTTTGCAATAAAGGGGTTTGCACGGCGGGAGAGGTCCTGCGTGCGAGCGAGACTGGGTGCCGAACGGGAAGGCGGCTTATGGACGTTTTGATCGTGGAAGGGGACCCTGCGTTCGGGCGCTTCGCACAGGACCTGGTGGAAGGATGGGGCTACCCCTCCGAGCTTTGCAGCCGCGGAAGAGATGCGCTTCGATCCTTTCGAAACAAGGACTTCGACCTGGTGGTCATCGAGGTGCGGCTTCCGGATGAGCGTACGGACCGTCTGATCCGTGGCCTCAAGGGGATCCGGCCGGGAGCACGCATCGTGGTCATGACGGACCGCAACTCCTATGACGTGGAGGTCCGCATTCGGGCCCTGGGCATTCTGTACTACCTGATCAAGCCCCTCGAGATCGAAAGCCTCAAGCCCCTGCTGGACCATCTCGCCCGTGGAGAAAGAAACCGAACGAGAGAAGCGGCGAGGCAGCGCCTGGCGTGTGGCTCGCATCACCAATCGAAAACCAGACAAAACCACTGTAAAAAACAGGAGGCCCCGGCCATGAACCTGGAAATCAACGAGCGCATCCCTTATGATAACGGGATCGAAAGCAAAGGCATTTGCTCGACCTGTGACCATCTGACGAGCTGCATCCTTCGACGAAGAAACAGGAAGCCCGTGTTGTTCTGCGAAGAGTACCTGCCATTTGAACCTCAGGGGCGCTCTTCGAGTAGAGACCGATGGCCGCATTGGGGACGACCGCTGCGGTCCGGCTCCTCGCACCTGGGGTTGTGTCGAACCTGCGCCAGGCTCAAGCGCTGCACCGCCGCGAAACCCGGAGGCGGGACCTGGCACTGCGAAGACTATGAGAACGGGGAACCGGGTTGATCTCGCGAAAGCGCGCCGATCTGAAAAGCAGCGGGATCTGACATCTTCACAACGCAATGTCCAAGGAGACCCATGAGTCCATCAAAGCGACAGCCGATCGAAAAGACCGGTCATGCCGGAAGCGTCCAGGGCTTCAACCACCCGTTGAGCTACGAAAGCCTTCAGGAAAAGCTCGTCGTTCGATATCGGAGGGCTCAAGACAATCTGCAATGGCTCTTTTCCAACATGCACCCTTACTTCTTCATCACCATGAAGGAGGAGGCCAAATCGATCGTCGATCTCGCCGGGAAGATGTCCGATATCTCGAGTGAGCGAAAGATGATCCTCACGGACCAGGACGAGAAGCTGATCCTCGCCCGGGCCGATGTCCCGGGGTCCCTGTACGACACCCTCAAGACCCTTCGGGAGCGAGATATCTCCTACGCGGAGATGAGTCACTCCTACGGCCCCATACCCGGCACCGACCGCACCCTCGAGATCCAACGCTTCGAGTTCGATCGCAAGCGGCGTGAAGAGATTGCGCAGGCGGGAGAGGTCGACATTCCATCCGCGATACGAAACGCGGTTCTTTCCATGATGAAGCGGCTCTACCCAGGGTTCGACTTCAAGACGTTCGACGACATGCTGAGGCTCCTGTGGCTGAACAACGCGTCGTATGTCCGAATCTCCCCTCCGGAACGGGTCGCCCGGGTTCTCCACCTCTACCACGAGGGAAAGCGGCACGACGGGCTCTATCTGGATGTGGAAACCAAGGAGGAGGACGCGTCCCGTCAACAGGAGTCCCGCCTCCTGTTCTCGGTGGGCAATCCGCCCCAGCGGGAGTTCCTGACCCAGGTGGGCGAGATCTTCCAGCGGCTGGACATCGGCGTCCGACGCTCCTACTGCCTCATCATCAACACGGGGATCCACCCCTACTTTCTGAGCACCTTCTATGTCCTGACCCACCAGGGAGCGTTGATCGAGAAGGGGGAGGAGCTGTTCGAGAAGCTGAAGGTGGAGCTCTACAACACACAGATCCTCTCCACCGAAAGCCAGACCTATCAGGCCTTTGTGGCGGATCGCATCATGACCGGGGAGGAGGCCTCCCTGACCGACGCCATGATCGCATTCTGTCACGCCGTGCTCGCCCACAGTCACCAGGAGCGGTTCGACAGGGGCTTTGTCCGGGACGCTTTCCACTCCGCGCCCGATCTCACCCTGAAGCTGATCGACCTGTTCAGAGGGAAGTTCGACCCCGGCGTGCAAGATCGAACCGCCCTCTGCGAGAGCGCGTCACGGGACGCCGAGGAGGCCATCTCCGAGTACAACACGGGTCACCGTTACCTGGACGAGACCCGCAAGACGGTGTTTCGGGCCGGCCTCTCTTTTGTCAGGCACACCCTGAAGACGAACTTTTTCGTGCCGGAAAAGCATGCCCTGGGCTTTCGCCTGGATCCCGCCTTTCTGGCCGAGCTGGGTCCGGAGTTCCTGTCCGACCTCCCTGATGCCCTTCCCTTCCGAATCACCTTCTTCTTCACACGCCAGGCCCAGGGGTTTCACATCGGGTTCTCGGACATTGCCCGGGGGGGATGGCGGACCATCGTCTGCAGGACGCCGGACGAGCTCAACACGAACACCCGATCGGTCTTTCGGGAGGTGTTCGTCCTGGCCCACACGCAGCACCTCAAGAACAAGGACATCTATCAGGGAGGGTCCAAGCTCGCCGTGATCATCGACGCAACGGATCTCGAGGACCCGCTCCCGATCACCCAGCGTTTGTACAAGGTGCAGTATGGTGTGATCAACGCATTTCTCGACCTGTTCGTCACGGAGAACGGAAAGGCCGTCCATCCAGGCGTCGTGGACTACTACGGCGAGGATGAGCCCATCGAGCTGGGACCGGACGAGAATATGCACGACGCCATGATCGAGCTGATCGCACACCAGGCGCAGAAGCGCGGTTATGTGCTCGGCATCGGCATCATGTCCAGCAAGAAGGTCGGCATCAACCACAAGGAGTACGGGGTCACCTCCAGGGGGGTGGTCAAGTTCGCCGAAGCCGCGATGAACGAGGCGGGCATCCGGATGGCCGAGGACCCCTTCAGCGTCAAGCTCACCGGAGGGCCCAACGGCGATGTGGCGGGCAACGCCATGGGGCTCATTCTCGACCGGTGCCCCAGGGCCGAGATTCGATGCGTGATCGACGGCACGGCCGCACTCTTCGATCCAAAAGGGGCGAGCCCGGCGGAGATGAACCGTCTCCTCATGAAGACGGACCTGGAAGGCTTCGATCCGGAGGCCTTGCACCGGGGGGGATGCATCGTGTTTCGGCACGAGCAGAAGCGGGAAGGGTTGCGAACCCTGTACCGGAAGATGGAAAAGCTCGAAGGAGGTCTCCGGGAACAATGGATCACGGCCGACGAGTTCAACCGGGACATGGACGCCCTCCTCTACTCCGTCCCCGTGGATCTCTTTCTCCCCTGCGGCGGCCGGCCGGAGACCCTGGACCACAGCAACTGGAGGCGCATGCTGGATGCCCAGGGAAGGCCCAGCGTGCGCGTGATCGTCGAAGGGGCGAACTCCTTCATCAGCCCTGAGGCGCGATTGGAGCTCCAGAAGCAGGGCGTGGTGATCCTGCGGGACGCATCGGCCAACAAGTGCGGGGTGATCTCCTCATCCTACGAGATCATCGCCAACCTCCTGATGACCGAAGCGGAGTTTCTGCGGCACAAGGAGGCCTACGTTCAGGACGTCCTGGCCATCCTGGAGCGGAGGGCCGGTGAGGAGGCCGCACTGATCTTCGAGAGGCACCGCCGGCAGGATCCTGCCAAGACCCAACCCTACACGGAGATCAGCGCCGCCATCAGCACGGAGATCAACGCGCGTTATTCGCAGCTCTTCGATTTTTTCCAGGAAAGGCCCGAGCTGGCTGACCAGCCCCTGTTCCGCAAGGTCATGCTGAATCACCTTCCCGCCATGGTGCGGTCCCAGCAGCGCTTCAGAAACCGGCTGAAGAAGCTCCCACCCAAGATCCAATTCGCCATCCTGGCCGCGGAGATCGCCACCAGGATCGTCTACCACGGCGGGTGGGAGCTGGACTTCGAAAACCGGCTCAGGGAGTACCTGAAAGTGCACTTTGCGTAAAGGTCCGCTTCGTGTCTTCTGTGAAAACAGGGCGTCATGACATGGGCCTTCGGCGGTTTTCTTTCCTGGGCTACCGGGGTGGAGGGATCAGACGGGCAAGGGCGCGCTCCTGTGCAGGCCCGGCAGGGTCTTGGATCACCATGCCTTTGAGGGTCTTCTGGAATCCTTCCATGTTCAGGGACGCCAGCAGGTGGCGGGTGCGCCATTCCGGTGGCATATGCTTGGCCCAGGGGCCTTCGAGCACGCGGCGGAGGAGTTTGGCGCGATGCCGGACCGCCGCGACTCGTATCTCTTCTACCGGGACGTTCAGAGGAAGCGCTTTGGGCCGATCCTTCAATCGCAGGCAGAAGGCGTTTTCCCCCATGGGCTTCATGCCGGTGTGGTCCTGGATCAAGCATCCCAGCAACGCAGACCAGAGGTCTCCCAGGAAATGGAAGATCGCCATCCCCCCCTCCTCGAGGTAAACAACAGGTGCGGTATTCGGCGGGAGGCCCAGAAAACGGGCGAAATCCCTT
>CAYYVD010000049.1:0-20056 GCA_964475045.1 uncultured Desulfobacterales bacterium
GTGATGAGCCCCCGCAGCTTGCCGGACTCGTCCACCACCAGGAGCTTCTCGATGCGGCGCTCGTGCAGGATCGCCTTGGACTCCTCCAGCGTGATCCCCATCTGCGCGGTGGCCAGGTCCTTCTTGGTCATCACCGCGTCCACACGCTGATCCAGATTCGTCTCGAAGCGGAGGTCCCGGTTCGTGATGATGCCCACGAGGTTGCCCTCCTTGACCACCGGCACACCGGAAATGCGGTACTTTTTCATGATGTCCAGCACGTCGGAGATCTTCCGCTCCGGCTCGATGGTGATGGGATCCACGATCATACCGCTCTCCGACTTCTTCACCTTCTCCACTTCCAGGGCCTGGCGCTCCACGCTCATGTTCTTGTGGATGAACCCGATCCCGCCCTGCCTGGCAATGGTGATCGCCGTCTCGGACTCGGTGACCGTGTCCATGGCCGCGCTGACAATGGGGATGTTGAGGGTCACATTCCTGGAAAGCCGCGTCCGCACGTCTGTCTCGTGGGGTACCACCTCGGAATAGTCCGGAACCAGCACCAGATCGTCAAAGGTGTACCCTGTTCGTATTCTGCCGTTGTCACTCATGGGTTTCCTCCAGTTCTTCGATGAGCAGACCGTCCAGGATGTCCGACAGGCAGACGGTCACCTTCCGGGTCCCGTAGCGGGCCATGATGCGCAGGACCGCCTGGGTCCCGGCGGGGATCACCTCGGCGCGTTCCGGGTCCAGCCCGCGCAGTCTCTTCCTCTCCTCGGCTCGAAGCCGCACCATGCGATCCAGCAGCGTCTCGAGCTCCGTGCGGTCCAGAACCAGGCCGTTCATGCGCTCCGGCGTGATGCGCGCTGCGTCGATGCCGTAAACCATGGCCGCCAGGGTCGTGGCCGTGCCTCCCGTGCCGATGAGAAGCGGCGGACCCTCCGCCGGAGCCGGACGGCCGAACCCCGTTTCCAGAACCTCGTCCGCCGCGCCTGCGAGCGCACGAAGCGCATCGCGGGAAGGCGGGTCCTCGAGGAGAAACGCCTCCGTGAGCACCGCCGTTCCCAAGGGAACGGAGCATACCTCCGTGGGCTCCCCGCGGATCCCGCAGCCACGCACGAACTCGGTGGTCCCCCCGCCCAGGTCGAACAGGACGAACGGCCGGTCCGGCCGGGGCAGAGCATGGAGCGCCCCCTTGACCGTGAGCTTCGCCTCGACCTCCCCCGAGACGGGTTCGACGGCCAGCCCGGTCCGGACCCGGATTCCTCGAAGGAACGCGTCCCGGTTCTTTGCGCTGCGAACCACCCCGGTGGCCACGGCGCGCACCAGGGTCGCCTGCTCTTCCCGTATGCGTCCCTCGAAGAACGCCACCGCAGAGGCGGCCCGGCCGGCGGCGGCCTCCCCGATGCAGGCCGTTTCCCGGTTCCCGAAGCCTTCGGCGAGCCGGACGGTGCACCGTTCCCGTGCCAGAGGCCTGAACAGGGAACGGTCCCCCGTGGGCACGCCGACCAGCAGCCGGGCGGTGTGCGTTCCCAGCTCCATGGAAGCGAGTGCGGCGGACGCAACGCTGGAAGGAGGGTTCCGCGGCATCATGTCTGCCTTGGAATGCTGCAAATTTTCGGGAACATAGCAGACATCTCCCGGATTTTCAAGCCCGAATTCCCCACACTCACGCCACGTCCGGCTTTCCGCCCGGAACCGACGCGCGGTACAGGACCGCCTCTCCTCGAATGCCGTACCCCGAGACCGAAGCCGGCACCAGGAGGGTGTCGCCTCGAGCGAACTCCACTGCCACCCCCTCGGGTCCCGCCCGAAACGTCCCCGAGCCCTCGAGGCACAGGTGGATCTCCACACTGCGGTCGGGTCCGGCCTCGAAGGGCCGCTCCGGGCTCACGCGGATGCGGGCGAGGAGGAACTCGGAGGCGTCCGCCGGGTGGAGAAGGAGCCCCGGTCCGTGCGCCAACGGACGCATCGGCCGGGCGTCCTCGCTTCGAAACCTCGCAATGCGCAGGAGCTCCTCCACGTCCACGTGCTTGCCCGTGAGCCCTCCTCGAACCACGTTGTCCGAGTTGGCCATGATCTCCGCCGCCGTGCCCGAGAGATAGGCGTGCATCACCCCCGCCTCGATCCACAGGGACTCCCCCGGGCTCAGGACGGTGAGGTTCATGAGGGCCGGCGCCAGGAGCCCCATGTCGCCCGGGAAGTCCCCGGCCAGCCTTCGGATCCAGCCCAGGGGGTCTCCGGTCTCTGCGCTCTTCCCCTGTGTGCGGCCCAGGGCCTCCCGGGTCAGGCGCTCCCGCGTCGTCGGGTCGAGAGTCAGGATGCGCGCCATGAATTCGCGAAGTCCCGTTGCGTCGGACCGCTCCTCGAGCCCCCGGATCTCCCCGGCCAGGGAGTCCGGCACGGCGCGCCGCAGGAGACGCAGCACGGCCTTGGCCGCTCGAAACCCCTTGAGGGCGTGAAACGGGGTCAGGGCGCACACGAGCTCCGGCTTGTGGGCGTCGTCCCGGTAGGAGCGGGCGGGATGGTCCGGAGGAAGACCGGACGCATTCTCCCTGCGGAAGCCCTCCTCGGCCTGGGTGCGATCGGGGTGCACCTGGATGGAGAGCGGGGCCCGGACCGCGAGGACCTTGAACAGAAAGGGGAGCCTCCCCCCGAAAGCGCGGGCGGCGGGAGGGCCCAGCACGCCCTCGGGGTCCCGGGCGATGAACCGCTCCAGGGGGATCCGCTCGCCGGGGCCGAGCCGGACCAGGGAGGGGTCCAAGGGGTGGGCGCCCATCCAGAGCTCGGCCATGGGCCCGCTTCGAGCCTCCCCCGAAAGGCCGAGCAGGTCCTGAATGGCGGAATGGGACCCCCAGGCATAGGTCTTGATCGGGTTCTCGAGCTTGAAGATTTGTTGCACCTTCCCCTCATGCTGCATTCAGGCGCGCTGGCAAAACGTCGCCTGGAACGCTTGGTTGGGCATTTGTTTTCGGTGTTCGTACTCCTACTCGTACTCAGCGAAGCGGTCCTCGTACTCGGCTTTTGCCCTCGCAGGGATCTCGAGTCGTCGAGTACGAGGAGGCGGAGCGTCCCTGTGGGGACGGAGGACGAGCACGAAGGGCCTGACCCCCATCAAGCATCACCGGGAGAAGCATCAGCGTACAATACATCCGCTGATCATTGCGATCCCGATTTCGGTTTCAACGGTCCCAACGAAACCATTCAAGGAGTAACGCTGTCCCGCCGGAGTTCCCGCCGGCCCTGTTCCTCGTCCACGAAATAGAGGAGCGCCCCCCCGATCAGGAACAGCAGCCCCACCGAGGTGATCCCGGCCCGGGAGGCGATGTCCGCACTGTACCCGGCCCGGCGGAGCAAGAGCCCGAACCCGCCCATCAGGGCCGGTCCGATCACGGCCGCAAACTTGCCCAGCATGTTATAGAAACCAAAGTACTCCGCAGACTTGTCTTTGGGAATCATGCGGGCGTAGTAGGAACGGCTGAGCGCCTGAACGCCCCCTTGCACCGTGCCCACCACAGCGGCCAAAACGAAGAACTCCACCTCCCTTTGCATGAAGGCCCCCCACACACAGACCCCGAGGTACACGGCCAGGGCCGCGTAGATGGCCCGCTTCGGTCCGAAGCGCTTTCCCAGAAACCCGAACGCCACCGCCGAGGGGAACCCCACGAACTGGGTGATAAGCAGGGCCAGGATGAGGGACCGGGACTGGAACCCGATGGAGAGCCCGTAGTCCACGGCCATGCGGATGATCGTGTCCACGCCGTCGATGTAGAACCAGTACGCCAGCAGAAACAGAAACAGGGTCCGAAGCCTGCGAACCTGACCGAAGGTCTCTCTCAGCTGACCCACCCCGGCCCTCACCATGGCAAAACCCGACTCGGCGGGTCGAAGCCTCGGCTCCTTGACGAACAGGAGCAGGGGAAGGGAGAACACCGCCCACCAGACGCCCACGGTGAGGAAGGAGAACCGGACCGCAGCCCCGGCGTCCGCAAAGCCGAAGACTTCGGGTTGCAGGGTCATCCACACATTCAGGGCGAACAGAATGCCCCCGCCCAGGTACCCCAGCGCAAAACCCAGCGAGGAGACCACGTCGAGGCGCCGTTCCGAGGCCACCCCGGTGATGAGGGCGTCGTAGAAGATGTTGCCGCCCGAGAACCCCACCGTCCCAAGCACATAGCACGCGATGGCAACCACCCAGCTGCCCATGGACACCAGGTAAAGGCAGGCGGTCATGAGGGCCCCCGTGTAGGCGAAGAACGCCAGAAACCTCTTCTTGGCCGTCCCCCGGTCCGCAATGGCACCCAGCACCGGGGCGCACAAGGCCACCAGCACCCCCGCCAGGGAGTTGGCCAGCCCCAGACGCGCCGTGGACATGGACACATCCACGCCGACGCTCCAGTACTGCTTGAAGAAAATGGGATAGAACCCCGCCATCACAGTGGTTGCAAAAGCGGAGTTGGCCCAGTCGTACAGGCTCCAGCTCAGGATCTCCCTGGGTTCGTCCACTGCCATGTCGCCCCCTTTCGCCTTTTCGCCGCCGGACTCGTGGTCACGCGGAGAGCGCGGGCCTCGCAAACTTCTCACCGCCCCCTGAACCATCCTCAGGACAGAGGATGACCCTGCCCGAGAAGGCGAATCCCCAAAAGGGACAGAGCAACGGCCGCGGACACGGAAAAGAGTCCGGTGGCAACCGGCAGGGGCGATGCCTCCACATAGCGGCACACATCGGTGGACATACGTTTGATGGGGCCTTCCATGTTCTCCTTCACCCTTTCCAACCGACGCCCGTTCAGAAACCCTTCATGGGGTTTCACTCCGGGCCGTGACGCCCAGGACATTCCTGCGTGGGCCCGGGGCCCCTCACCGCCCCCTCTGGACCATCCTCAAGACCGAGGTCAGTTCTTCGGACCCCAGCAAACGGCACAGGGCGAAGTAGAGCCCGGCCCCTGCCAGGACCAGGGCGCCCAGCCCCAGGATCAGCTCCCCGGTCCCGGTCCCGGATCCGGGGTTCCACCACACCCGGTAGAGCCAGAGAAGTGCCGCGCTCATGGCCGTGGAGGACACCAGGCTGACGCCCAGGGACCGCGCCAGGCGGCGACCATCCAGGCCCCGGGATCTTCGGCCCAGCAGCAGGGCCAGGAAAAAGAACTGTACGGCCGAAGCAATGGACAGGGCCAGGGCCAGACCGCCATGCTGGAGGGGCCCCATGAGGGCCAGCCCGCAACCGGCATTGACCAGCAGGGCGATAAAGGCCGCCTTGACAGGGGTCTTGGTGTCCTGAAGCGCATAGAACCCCGACACGAGCACGCGAATGCCGGAGAACGCCCACAGCCCCGCGCAGTAGAAGATCAGCGCCTGGCTGGTCATGCCGGTGGCGACCGCCTGGAACGCACCCCGTTCGAACAGGACGCGAACGATCAGGTGACTCAGCACCATCAGGCCCGCCATGGAAGGCAGGGTGATGAAGAAGACCAGCCGCAGGGCGTAGCTCAGGGTGCCCCGAAAGGCCTGCAGCCCCTCCTCGGCCACCTGCCGGGACAGGGAGGGAAGCGCCGCCGTGCTCACGGCGATGGCGAACACGCCCAGGGGGAACTGCACGATCCGGTCCGCGTAGTACAGCCAGGAGACGCTCCCCTGGGGGAGAAAAGAGGCCAGTAGGGTCCCGATGAACTGGTTGAGCTGGTACACGGCCGAGCCGAAGACCGCCGGGAGCATGAGACGGCCGATCCTGGATACGCCCGGGTGCCCGGGCATCCATCGAGGACGGAGGGACACCCCTTTTTGAAGAAGCCAGGGGACTTGAAGGAGCACCTGAAGCGCCCCTCCGATGATCACCCCCACAGCCAGACCGATCACCGGCTGAGGGCAGTGCGGGGACAACCAGAGCACCGCGCCGATGATGCCCACGTTCAGGAAGATGGGGGCGGCGGCCGGGGCGGCGAAGTGGTTGAGGCTGTTCAAGATGCCCATGAACAGGGCCACCAGGCTGATGAAGAAGATGTAGGGGAAGGTGATGCGGGTGAGCAGCACGGTCAACGCAACCTTCTCGCCCGCCCCGCCGAAACCGTACGCCTGGATCCGGACGATCCAGGGCGCGCCCAGGACCCCCAGCACGGTGACCACCGCCAGCAGCAGGGATAGCAGGGTGAGGACGACGCGGGCGAGCTCGAAGGCCTCCCCCCTGGACCGCTTCTGCAGGTACTCGGTGAAGACCGGAATGAAGGCGATGCTCAGGGACCCTTCGGCGAACAGGCGTCTGAGCAGGTTAGGAATACGAAAAGCGACGAAAAAAGCATCCGCAGCCATGCCTGCCCCGAAAAACAGGGCCACCACCATGTCCCGAACCAGCCCCAGGATGCGGCTCAGGAAGGTGAAGGAGCCGACCGTCGAGGCGGCCCTCGCCACCCGGCGGTTCTCGGACGGACTCCCATCGAACGCGCTCACAGCGTCACCCTGCGGACACGGAGCCGGCAGGTGAACGTTTTGATCTTGACACGCATCTCCTCATTCATGTATAAATACACTTTTTTCTGGATCAAACACCCACATCATCAGAAATCCAAAGGAGTGATCGAGTTGGCAAACCACAAGTCAGCGCTCAAACGGGCCAGGCAGAGTGAAACGCGAAGGCTTCGCAACCGCGGGTACAAGACCCGGATCAAGAACGCCGTGAAGGACGTTCGTTCCGCTGTGGCCGACAATACGCCGGAGCAGGCCCAGGCCAAGCTGAGAACCGCGGTGTCCATCCTTCAGAAGACCGCGTCCAAAGGGGTGATCAAACGGCAAACGGCCTCACGCAAGATCTCCCGCCTCTCCCGCCAGGTCCATCAGCTCTCCTCCTGAGGTTGCTCAGACCGTGCCTCTTCCGCCCCGCGAGGCCTGCGAAGGGGCGCTCTCAGCCGGCCTCGCTGCAGAGTGAGATCAAGAGGGACTCCACCAGGGGATTCGGCCGCCATCCTGATTTCAGGCGGCCGTCCGCCTCGTACAAGGCGTGGATGGCCCGTTCCAGGGCATCCTCTTCCCAGTGCCCGGCCTGCTCCGCCAGGCGACGCGCGACAAACGGCGGAACGGAAAGCCGCCTCGCAATGGCGTCGACCCGCTCGCCCCGCGCCGCCAGCGCCTTGACCTGCCAGAGCAGACGCACCTGCCGGTTCAGCATGCCCAAGACCCCCAGCGTGGCCTCCTGCCCCTCCTCCTCCAGGTAGCGGCCCAGCACGGCGAGGGTCCCGGCCGCATCCCGGACCGAGATCCGGTTCATGAGCTCGAAAATGGTGAAGCTGCGGCTGTGCACCGCCAGCTCCCGGACCTCCCGGCTCCCCACACGCCGCCCGGATCCGTGACGCAGTCGAAGCTTCTCCAGCTCCCCGTGGAGGTCCCTCAACCGGTTGCCCACCACGTCATGGAGGGTCTCACAGGCATCCGAATCCAGCTCCAAGTCCAGCTCCCGGGCGGTCCGCCGAATCCATGCAGGCACCTGGTTCGCCTTCAGCTCGTCAAAGGCCACTGCCAGGCCGGCTCGCCGGATCGCCTTGTAGAACTTCATGGTGAAGTTCGCCTTGGAGGCGGTGAAGATCAGGCAAGTGGTCTCTGTGGGATCATCGAGATAGGGAATGAGGCGGGAGAGCTGCGCAGCGCCCAGGGTCTCGGTCCTTCGGACCAGGATCAGGCGGTTCGGGGACATGAATGGCATGGAGCGGGCACGCCCCATGATGTCATTGGGGCTCAGCTTCCGGTCGGCGTACAGCACCTCCTGGTTGAGGTCGCGGGCTTCCTCCGGGACGAAGACCGCTCGAATCCGATCGAGGACCCGTTCCATCCGGAACTCGCCCGGCCCGTGAAACAGGTAGAAGGGGTCCAGACGGCCGCGATCCAGACGTTCGAGCACGTCCTCGGGCTGAAGGTCCCGGGCCATCAGAACCGTTCCATGGTCTTCGAATAGACCCGCTTGGCCAGACGGTCCGCAATTCTGCGAAGGGCCTCCCGCTGGGCATGCCGCGTGCGCAAGGGGTCGGTGCTCACCTCGAACCGAGCTTCATCCGCCAGGGAACCGTCGTGCCAGACCGTCTTCCCCGTGGTCCGCTCCACCAGCTTCGCGTCCAGCTCCACCCGCAGCCTCCGGCTGTTCGTCCTCGCGTAGGTCACCTCGTGCCCGTGGACCGTTCTCGCATCCAGGTCGTAGGTCAACGGTTCGGTTCGAATGTCCCGGACGCGCCCGATCAAAATCATGTGCGCGCGCTCCTCGGGCAGGATGGGAACCCTGGCGTGGCTGATGAAGGCATCCCGAATGACGCCGGTGAAGTCCGACTCGAAGGCCAGGTGTGACGACGTACTGGTCACGAGGGGGACGGCCAGGCTGTCGATCTCCAGGCCCACGGGTCGTCCGTCCGCCCGAAACCGGTAACCGCACCCTCCGAGCGGAGCGGCGGAGGCCGTGCAGATCAACAGCACGGCCAGCAGGACCTTGGAGCAGGGAACACACCGCGCCCTCTTGCGTCTTGCCATCATGGGCCTCGCTATACCACGACGTTCACGAGCTTGCCGGGAACCACGATCACCTTTTTCACGGGCTTGCCCTCGATGAACCGGCGCACCCGCTCGTCGGCCAAGGCGATCTCCTCCAGGGCCTCCCTCCCGGAGTCCGCCGGAACCTCCACCCGGCTCCGAAGCTTCCCGTTCACCTGCAGGACCACGGTCCGGGTTTCCACCTCGAGGGCGTCCTCACGGTACCTCGGCCAGGGCACGCTCAGCAGGTCGGCCTCGTGGCCCAACAGGCTCCAGAGCTCCTCCGTGATGTGGGGCACCACGGGCGAGAGCAGCACCACGGCCGTCTCGAGGGCCTCCCGAAGGACGGACCACCCTTCCGGCCCGGGGTCCCGGTCCTCTCCAAGGATCCGGCTCACGTCGTTCATCAGCTCCATGACCGCGCTGACCGCCGTGTTGAAGTGGAACCGGTCCTCGATGTCCGCCGTGACCTTTCGAATGGTCTGGTGGGTCTTTCGGTGAAGGCCTCGAAAGGGCTCCCGGGGTTCTTCCCCCCCCTCGAAGGCCGCCACGCTCCTCAACACCTCCAGATTGTCGGTGAGCAGACGCCAGACCCGGTTCAGGAAGCGGTAGGAACCCTCCACGCCCTGCTCGCTCCACTCCAGGTCCCGCTCGGGCGGGGAGGCGAACAGGCAGAACATGCGCACCGTGTCCGCGCCGTAGTGGTCCACCAGGTCCTGGGGATCGATCACGTTCCGTTTGGACTTGGACATCTTCACCGTACCGCCCAGCTCGACCGCACAGCCGCACCGCACGCAGCACCCCTCCTTCACGTCGCCCGGAAACAGGTAGCCGTGCTCGGGGCACGACTGGGTCTCCTTGCAGACCATCCCCTGGGTCAACAGGTTGGTGAAGGGCTCGCTCACCTCCACGTAGCCCAAGTCCCGAAGAACACGCGTGTAGAAGCGGGAGTAGAGCAGGTGCAGGATGGCGTGCTCGATGCCGCCGATGTACTGATCCACGGGCATCCAGTAGTTCACCCGCGCGGGGTCCAGCGGCCCTTCGGCGTAGTCGGGGCACGCGTACCGGTCGAAGTACCAGGAGGACTCCACGAAGGTGTCCATGGTGTCCGTCTCCCGGCGCGCCCCGCCTCCGCACCGCGGGCAGACCGTCTCGTAGAAGGAGGGCTCGAACGGCAGGGGGGAGCCCCCGTGGCTGCGCATCTCCAAGTCGGTGGGCAGCACCACCGGGAGGTCCTCCTCCGGCACCGGGACCGAGCCGCAGGTCTCACAGTAGATGATGGGGATGGGGGCCCCCCAGTACCGTTGTCTGGAGATGTTCCAGTCCCGAAGACGATAGTTCACAGTCCGGCGGCCGATCCCCCCGGACTCGAGCCAGTCGGCCATGCGGTCCAGGGCCTCCAGGTTCTTCTGCCCGTTGAAGGGGCCCGAGTTGACCAGCCGCCCCTCGCCCTCGTAGGCCTCGGTCATGGTCGCCTCGTCCAGCGTCTCCCCCTCCGGTTGAATCACCACCCGCAGCTTCAAGCCATACTTGCGAGCGAACTCGAAATCCCGCTGGTCGTGGGTGGGCACGGCCATGACGGCCCCGGTCCCGTAATCGAACAGGACGAAATTGGCCACGAAGATCGGAATCTCCTCCCCGGTCGCCGGGTTCACGCAGTACCGCCCCGTGAAGACGCCCTCTTTGACGGTGAAGTCCGCCGTGCGGATGTAGTTGTCCACCTTGAGGGTCCGGTCGACGAAATCCTGGACCTCCTTTTCCTTGTCGGTCCCGCGTACCAGGTCACGGAGCATGGGATGCTCCGGCGCGAAGCACATGAACGTGGCCCCGAAGAGCGTGTCCTGCCGCGTGGTGTACACCTCGATCACCTCGTCGGATCCGCTCACGGGAAATCGGATGACGGCTCCGTGGCTCTTGCCGATCCAGTTCCGCTGCATGGTGAGCACCCGCTCGGGCCATCCCGGAAGCCGCTCGCAGTGCTCCAGGATCTCCTCGGCGTAGGCGGTGATCTTGAAGAACCAGGAGTCCATCTCCTTCAGCACCACCTCCTCGTCCGGATGACGCCAGCAGCAGCCGTTTTCCACCTGCTCCTTGGCCAGCACGGTCTGGCACTTTCCGCACCAGTTCACGTGGGTCTTCTTCTTGTAGGCCAGGCCCTTCTCGTACATCTTCAGGAAGACCAGCTGCTCCCACCGGTAGTACTCAGAATCGCACGTGGCGAGCTCGCGATCCCAGTCGTAGCTGAACCCCATGCGCTCGAGCTGGGAGCGCATGTGGTCGATGTTCTGGTAGGTCCATTGGCTGGGGTGGGTGTTGTTCTCGATGGCCGCGTTCTCAGCGGGCAAACCGAAGGCGTCCCAGCCCATGGGATGAAGGACGTTCTTCCCGCACATGCGCTTGTAGCGGGCCACCACATCGCCGATGGTGTAGTTCCGGACGTGCCCCATGTGGATCTTTCCACTCGGATATGGGAACATCTCCAGAAGGTAGTACTTTTCCTTTTCAGGATCCTCCTTCACCTTGAAGATACCGCCCTCGTCCCAGCGTCTCTGCCACTTCTCTTCCACTGCCTGCGGATCATACTTCATGGTCGATACGAATCCTCATTGTCCGATCATTGACGGCCCCGCAAAAAACCGAAATCTCTAGCCAATCCGCAAAGACCGCAAAGGAAAGGGATGCATATTCAAGGGTTTTTTCTTAGCGTTCTCGGCGTCTTTGCGAGATAATGCCGATCTTACGGATGCATCATCATTGGGTTTCCTCGATGGGCTTTCGCTCTCTGAAATTCATGCGCCGATGGCGGCGCGCCTCTCCCGCTCGATCACCACGGAGAGGTCGAAGGCCCGGCCGAACCGGCTGCGCAGTCCTTCGGCCAGGGGATCGAGGGACACGTGATAGAACCGCTCGATGGAGAAAACGACCTTCAATACGGGATCGGCGGACTCCATGGAACCGTGCAGGTGCGCATCCACCAGATTGCCGATCGATGCCTCGAGCTGACCGGGATACGCGTCCTCCTCGTCTTCCCGCATGGGGATGTGCACGGCGTAATCGCGTAGGTGCATCCGTTCCAGCGCCGCACCCACCCGTTTCACCTGCTCGTACAGGCAGGCCGACCCGCAACCCGCCTCCGGTCCCAGACCGCTCAGGAGCACCTTGCCGGCCTTGATTCGGCCTTCGGAGGCCACGAGCAGGTCTTCCCCGCGCCGCGCGTTCCAAAAGCCCGACCGCTCGAGTCGGCCCAACAGTCCGCCCAGCTTGGCGTCGAGCCCGGAAAGCACCCCCTTCATCAGGAACGTCCGCTGAAACACGAACGCCACGACGGCCTCGCACCAGAGGTCCTCCAGGGGCCGCTCAGAGAACCGGATATCCAGCTTCATATGCCTTCAAAACCCGCCGTCCTCAGGGAAGGCCTTGATTGAAAATCCTGTCCAACACCCCGTTGATGAACGAACCCGACTCCGCTGCACCGTAGGTCTTTCCAAGCTCCACCGCCTCGTCAATGGCCACCTTGGCCGGAACGCCTTCGGGGTAGGACACCTCGAACGCGCCGACCCTCAAGATGTTTCTGTCCACGCGGCTCATCCGCTCGAGACGCCAGTTCTGCGAGGCTTTCCGGATCATGTCGTCCAGCTGCCCGCGGTGGCGGCACACCCCCAGAACCAGCCGCTTCGCATACCCCCGTGCCTTTGCAGGGACCTCGAAGTTGGCGCAAACCCGCTCGAACGCCTCCTCGGGATCCCCCCGGGAGTACTCCAGATGAAAGAGAACCTGAAGCGCCAGCTCCCTGGCGCGATGCCGTCGTCCCATACCCCATCTTGGTCCGGACGATGTCCAAGCCGGCGCGTCCCAGCGGGCCGTCACGCCGTCCGATCGATCGCCTGCTGGAGGTGGATCATCTCCATGGCCGCCATGGCGGCGTCCCATCCCTTGTTCCCCGCCTTGGAACCCGCTCGCTCGATGGCCTGCTCCAGGTCATCCGTGGTCAGGACGCCGAACGCCACCGGGATCCCGCCCTCGAGCCCGACCTGAGCGATTCCCTTGCTCATCTCGGCCGCCACGTAATCGAAGTGAGGCGTGGCCCCTCGAATCACCGCTCCGAGGCAGATGACGGCGTCGTACCGGCCGCTGGCCACGAGACGCTTGGCCGTGAAGGGGATCTCAAAGGCCCCGGGAACCTTGACCAGCGTGATTCCCTCGTCGTCAGCGCCGTGGCGGATCAGCGCGTCCACCGCTCCTTCGACCAGCTTGGAGGAGATGAAGTCGTTGAACCGGCTGACCACGACGGCAAAACGCAGTCCCTCGCCGGATATCTTTCCTTCCAGCACCTTCGGCATGTCCTCCCCCCTTTTCCGTGGGCCCGCCGTCGCGCTCCACGCTGGATCACGACTCCGGCAGGCCGCCGATCTTCATCAGATGCCCGAGCTTCTGGCACTTGGTCATGAGGTACTTGACGTTCTCCGGCCTCGGCTCGCACTCCAGAGGCTCCCGGCCGGTCACCTCCAGTCCGTACCCTTCCAGGCCCTTCAGCTTCTTGGGGTTGTTGGTCATCAGACGCATCTTGCGCACCCCCAGAGTCACCAGGATCTGGGCCCCGACGCCGTAGTCCCGGAGGTCCGCCTTGAACCCCAGCTCCTCGTTGGCCTCCACCGTGTCCCGCCCCTGGTCCTGCAACGCGTATGCCTTGAGCTTGTTGGCCAGACCGATCCCACGCCCCTCCTGCTGCAGATACAGGATCACGCCGAGTCCTTCCCGCTCGACCCGTTCCATGGCCTTCTCCAGCTGGGATCCGCAGTCGCACCGGTAGGACCCGAACACGTCGCCGGTCAGGCATTGGGAGTGGACCCGAACGAGCACCTCCTTGTCCGGATCGATCTCCCCTTTGATCAGCGCCATGTGCTCGTAGTCGTCGATGTCGTTGACGAATGCAACGGCGCGAAACTCCCCGAAGGGTGTGGGCAGCACCGTCTCTGCGGCCTGGTGCACGAAGGACTCTTTCCGCATGCGGTACTCGATGATGTCCGCCACCGTGGCGATCTTGAGCCCGTGCTCCTCCGCGAACCGCTCGAGATCCGGCATGCGGGCCATGGTCCCGTCGTCGTTCATCACCTCGCAGATGACCCCGGCCGGCTTGAGACCCGCGAGCCGGGCCAGATCCACGGACCCTTCGGTCTGGCCGGTGCGGAAGAGGACACCTCCCCTGCGAGCACGAAGCGGAAACACGTGCCCCGGCTGAACGAGGTCCTCGGGCCGGGCGTCGTCGGCCACGGCCGTGCGAATCGTCTGGGAGCGGTCCGCCGCGGAGATCCCCGTGGTCACGCCGTGGCGAGCCTCGATGGACACGGTGAACGCGGTCTTGTACGGGGAGCGGTTCTCCTGAACCATGAGGGGAAGCTGGAGCCGCTCGACAACACTGTGATCCAGGGAGAGGCAGATCAGCCCGCGACCGTACTTGGCCATGAAGTTGACGGCTTCAGGGGTCGCCATCTCCGCGGCCATGGTGAGGTCCCCCTCGTTCTCCCGGTCCTCGTCGTCCACCAGGATGATCATCTTCCCTTCCCGCAAGTCCTCGAGTACGTCTTCAATCCTTGAAACCGGCATGGTTTGGTTGCTCCATCACGTTTGCGGCGATCTCGGCGGATTCCGTGTGAGGCCCGATCCCCTTCACGCCTTCGCAGGTCTCTTGCAAACCTGGTTGTCGGCGGGTTGACGGTTTTGGCTCTTACCTCTCCGATCCTTCGGACCGAAGCACATCGGGTACGCGGCTCATCACTCGAGGAAACCGTGATCACGAAGGGCTTCCAAGGACACCCGGGACGAACGGCGCTTGCCGGCCGGCTCGGATCGATCTCCCCCGGCCGTCAGCTTCTCCACGTACTTGCCGATCAGGTCGGTCTCCACGTTCACCCGCTCTCCGAGCCCGATCTCGAGCAAGGTGGTCTCGCGACCGGTCTGCGGAATGATGTTTACCTCAAAGTAGCCCGGACGGCAATGGTTGATGGTCAGGCTGACCCCGTCGACGGCAATGGACCCCTTTTCGATGATGGTGCGCGATAGAACCGGATCGATCTCGATTCCCAGGAGCCAGGAGTCCCCTCGAGGCTCTCTGCGGGCGACCCGACCCACCCCGTCCACGTGCCCCGCCACCAGGTGCCCGCCGAGGCGGTCGGACAGTCGAAGGGCCTGCTCCAGGTTGACCTGCCGGCCGGGCTCCACGGCGCCCAAGGTGCTTCGAGACAGGGTTTCCGCGGAGACGTCCATGCTCAACAGACCGGAGCGCTCTGCCGTCACGGTCAGGCAGACGCCGCTCACGCACAGGCTGTCCCCGATGCGGATCCGCCCCAGGTCGAACAGCGGTTTGATGACCAGCACCCTGTCCCCGCCGCTGCGGACCGCCTGCTGGATGCGCCCGACGCCCTCTACAAGTCCGGTGAACATGCCCTCACCCCCTGGTCGCCTCGATCCGCCCTCATCGCCTGGGGTACCCTCGAATCATCACGTCGTCTCCGAAGCGCCGGACCCGGATATCCTCCAACTCCATGCACTCATCCATGCGACGGGCCCCGGGCCCTGCGGCCACGGGAACCCCGTCGTCTCCCCCGAGCATCTTCGGGGCCTTGAACACATAGACCTTGTGGACGAGCCGGCTTCGAATCAAGCTCCCCAGGACCCGGGCCCCGCCCTCCACCAGCACCGACTGGATGCCCCTCGCTCCCAGGAGGTCCAGCAGCGCCCCCGGATCCAAGCCTTCCCGAATCTCGGGGCAGCGGAGGACGGTGACGCGGTCCATGCTCGAAAACGGCGCCAGCTCCGGCTCGGGCAGGCTCCGGCCGACCACGAGCAGGGCCTCTGCAGAGGGGCTCGATCGAAGCAGAGCGGCGTCCCGGGGCGTCCTCAGGCGGGTGTCCAGGATCACCCGAATCGGGTCACGCCCCCGCCGCCGCGGCAGCCTCGTGGTGAGCGAAGGATCGTCCGCCAGTACGGTACCCACCCCCACCAGCACGGCGTCGCACCGATCCCGAAGCCGGTGCACGAAGCGCCTGGAGCCTTCGTTGGTCACCCAGCGGGAGTGCCCGGCGGCCGTTGCGGTCCAACCGTCCAGCGTGGAGGCCGTCTTGGCGATCACAAAAGGCCGCCCGGTGGTGACGTGCTCGATGAAGGCCTCGTTCAGGGTCCTGCACGCCTTCTCCAGGACCCCGGTTCGCACCTCCACGCCGCGGCTCTCCAGGTAAGCGCACCCCCCGCCGGACACGTTCGGGTTGGGATCGGCCATCCCCACCACCACCCGGCGCAATCCCGCCTCCAGAACCGCCCGGGTGCAGGGCGGCGTCCGCCCGGTGTGATTGCACGGCTCCAGGGTCACGTACAGGGTGTCGTCAGGCTCCATGGGGCCTTTCATGGCCCGGAGGGCCTCCACTTCGGCATGAGGGCTTCCCGCCGCGCGGTGATAGCCCGCCGCGACCACGCTCCCCTGCCTCACGATCACCGCGCCCACGGCCGGGTTCGGAGACGTGCGTCCCAGCCCATTTTTCGCCCGGCGCAGGGCCTCCCGCATGAAACGCTCGTCATCCTGGTCCTTCATCCTACTCGGCCGTGTCTTCCTTCCTGGATTTCAGGATGCCTTCCAGCTCCGACATGAACTCGTTGATGTCCCTGAACTGCCGGTAGACCGAGGCGAAACGGACATAGGCCACCTCGTCCCACTCCTTGAGGTTGGTGATGACCCGCTCCCCGATCTCCTTGCTGTCCACCTCCTTTTTTCCCAGCTCCTGGAAGTACACCTCGAGCTGGTCAACGAACTCCTCCATCCGTGGAATGCTGATGGGCCGCTTCTGGCAGGCCTTGCGGATGCCGGAAATGATCTTCTCCCGATTGAAGGGTTCCCTTCGGCCGTCCTTCTTGATGACCATGGGAAGCACCTCCTCCAGCTTCTCATAGGTCGTGAACCGGCGGGAGCATCCCAGGCATTCCCGCCGCCGGCGGATGGTCCGTCCGTCCTTGCTCAGCCTGGAGTCGATCACCTTGTTGTCGATCTGCGTGCAGTAGGGGCATCTCACGGGTTCAACCTCACCAATTGAATTCCTGCCTCCTCGAAGAACTGCTCGGAGAGCGCGTCGTCATACCCTTCGGAGTAGTATATCTTTCGAATCCCGGCATTGATGATCATCTTGGAACATATCACACAGGGCATATTGGTACAATACAGGTCCGCTCCGCAGATGGAGATGCCGTGATAAGCCGCCTGGATGATGGCGTTCTGCTCGGCGTGGAGCCCGCGGCACAGCTCGTGCCGGGTCCCCGAGGGAAT
Organism: uncultured Desulfobacterales bacterium; assembly: GCA_964475045.1. Taxonomy (GTDB): domain Bacteria; phylum Desulfobacterota; class DSM-4660; order Desulfatiglandales; family HGW-15; genus JAIPEI01. The sequence continues at coordinate 16,793 of CAYYVD010000049.1, forward strand.
GGAGGAGTTCCGTCTCAGGCACCCCACCTCTTCGCAGTGGCGAAGGCCCGAGGGCGCACCGTTGTACCCGGTCGAGAGGATCCGTTTGTCTTTGACCAGAATCGCCCCCACGGAACGCCGGAGGCACGTGGAACGCATGGCCACCATCTTGGTGATGGCCATGAAGTACTCAGGCCAGCTCGGTCTTGTCAACGGTGCCCTCCGTGCATGCCGTCCGCACGCCGCGTGAAAGTACCCCCCCGGTGCGACCTCCTCCAGGCTTCTCTCGAGAAAAACACGCCGCCCGGTGCTCAGGCCGGGTCCCCTCCGAGGTCCTCGTAGATGGGAAAGCGCTCGCAAAGAGACGCCACCTCCACCCGGAGCGCATCGAGCTCCGCATCGTCCCCGGCACGGGCGAGAGCGCGGCTGATGAGATCCGCGATCTCTTCCATGTCCGGCTCCTGCATGCCCCGGGTCGTGATCGCAGGGGTTCCCAGCCTCAGTCCGCTTGTCACGCGCGGGCCCCGGGTGTCGAAGGGCACTGCGTTCTTGTTGGCCACGATGCCGGCGCGTCCCAGGGCCTTCTCCGCTTCGGCCCCGCTCATACCCGTCGGGCTCAGGTCGATCAGCAGGAGGTGGTTGTCCGTTCCGCCGCTCACCAGACGGTATCCCTTCTGCTCGAGCGCGCCGGCCAGGGTCCGGGCATTGATCACCACTCGCTTCTGATAGGCCTTGAACGACGGATCCAGGGCTTCTCGAAAGCAGACGGCTTTGGCCGCGATCACGTGCATCAGGGGGCCGCCTTGCGTCCCCGGGAACACCGCCTTGTCCAGACGCCCCCCGTTCGCCTCCTCGCTCAGGATGAGCCCGCCCCTGGGTCCGCGCAGGGTCTTGTGTGTCGTGGAGGTCACCACATCGGCCCGGCCCACGGGGGAGGGGTGGAGGTCCGCGGCTACGAGACCGGCGATGTGGGCCATGTCCGCGAGGAGCAGCGCCCCGGCCTCGCGGGCGATTTCCTGAAAACGCTGAAAATCGATGATCCTGGGGTAGGCGCTGGCGCCGGCCACGACCATCCGCGGCCGGTGCTCCAGCGCAAGCTTCCGGACCTGATCGTAGTCGATCCGGTGGGTCTCGGGATCCACACCGTACCCCACGATGCGATACGTGCGCCCGGAGAAATTGACCGGGCTGCCGTGGGTCAGGTGACCGCCGTGGGAGAGGTCCATCCCGAGGATGGTGTCTCCGGGATCGAGAAAGGCGAGGTAGGCCGCCATGTTGGCCTGGGAGCCGGAATGGGGTTGCACATTGGCGTAAGGAGCTCGAAAGAGGCGTCTCGCCCGGTCCACGGCGAGCATCTCGACGCGGTCCACATGCTCACAGCCGCCGTAGTACCTCGCAGCAGGGTACCCTTCCGCGTACTTGTTCGTGAGGACGGACGCCTGGGCCTCCATGACCGCGCGGGAGGCGTAGTTCTCCGACGCGATCATCACCAGGGTTCGCTGCTCTCGTACGAGCTCCGCCTCGATCGCTCTGTGGACTTCCGTGTCTTCGGTTCTCAGTACCATACAGACCCTGTTTGTTCCGAATGCCCCGATCCTTCGCCGGGTAAACCGAAAAGGCCGTCAACCATCCCCGGGTCCCCCGGCCCGCTCGTGGCCGACGTTCGAAAACGGACTTACGACGCCCTCCTCTCGGCGGGTCCGCGGGCAGGGCGCTTCACAGCGACGGGGGGGATCTGTCAGGCGGGTATGGGACGAGGTCCCCGGCGCCGAGGCTCGAGTCGCGACCGCCGTTCCCGCCTGGACGCCGCCGGAGGCCCCGGGGCGCCTCAAGGCTCATAGGCCTGAAACAGGAGGGCCCCGTTGGTACCTCCGAAGCCGAAGGAGTTGGACAAGGCGGTTCGAACAACCCCCTCTCTCACCGTGTTGGGCACATAATCCAGGTCGCAATCCGGGTCCGGCGTCTCGTAGTTGACCGTCGGAGGCATGAGCCCGTTCTTGATCGTCAAGACAGTGTAAATCGCCTCCACGCCTCCAGCGCCTCCCAGCAAGTGGCCGGTCATGGACTTGGTCGAGCTGATGGGCAGGCGATAGGCATACTCCCCGAACACCTTCTTGATGGCCTTGGTTTCGGAGTCATCGTTCAGCTTGGTGGAGGTGCCGTGGGCGTTGATGTAGTCGACCTGCTCGGGGCTCAACCCCGCATCCTCGATGGCCATCCTCATACAGTTGACCGCCCCCTCCCCCTCGGGGTCCGGAGCGCTCACATGGTAGGCGTCCCCGGACAGGCCATACCCGATCACCTCCGCGTAGATTCGGGCCCCTCGTTCCAGGGCGGACTCCAGGGCCTCCAGGATAAGGATCCCGGCCCCCTCGCCCATGATGAACCCGTCACGATCCAGATCGAAGGGCCGGCTCGCACGCTCGGGCTCGTCGTTGCGCGTGGAGAGCGCGCGCATGGAGCAGAACCCGCCCAAGGCGAGCGGGGTGATCACGGCCTCGGAGCCGCCGGTGATCATGGCGTCGGCCATGCCCTCGCGAATCAGCCGATAGGACTCCCCCACGGCATGGGTGCTCGCCGCGCAGGCGGTTTCCACGGAAAGGTTCGGCCCCTTGGCCCCGAACTCGATGGCGATCTGTCCCGGAGCCATGTTGGCGATGATTCCGGGGATGAAGAACGGGCTGATCCGGCGGGGTCCCTTTTCCAGCAGCACCTCATGGTAGTGCTCCAGCATGGCCAAGCCCCCGAGGCCGGACCCGGTCAGGCATCCCACCCGGTGAGCCTGCTCCGGTTGAATCCGAAGGCCCGAGTCTTCCATGGCCATTCGCGCGGAGGCCACGGCAAAGTGCACGAAAACGTCGAACCGCCTCACCTGTTGCTTGTCCATGAAGTCCTCGGGACGGAAGTCCGGCACCTCTCCGGCAATCCGGCACGGAAACGGGGAGGCGTCGAACTTTTCGATGCGCCGGATCCCGCCTTTTCCGGCGCACACCGCCTCCCAGTTCTTCTCCACCCCGGTTCCCAGTGGGGTGACCATTCCGAGGCCCGTCACGACGACTCGCCTTCTCATGTCAAGCAACTCCTTCCATGCCCTGCGCCTTCACGCGGTCCGTCCGCGCCTCTTGCCGAGCGGCACGAGCAAGGGCGTCTATCCCTTGGCCTTCTTGATGTAGTCGATGGCATCCTGGACCGTGGCGATCTTCTCGGCGTCTTCGTCCGGGATGGACAGATCGAACTCCTCCTCCATGGCCATGATCAGCTCCACCTGATCCCGCGAATCCGCAC
>CAYYVD010000050.1:0-19994 GCA_964475045.1 uncultured Desulfobacterales bacterium
CAAGGCCCGCAACGAGGCCGACCTGGTCCTGTGCCTCGGCTCCCGCCTGGGAGAGACCGACTGGTGGGGCAAGCCGCCCTACTGGGCGCCGCCCGACAAGCAGCGCCTCATCCAGGTGGACGTGGACCAGGCCGCCATCGGGCGAAACCGGCCCGTGGACCTGGGCGTGATCGCGGACGTCCGGGTCTTCATGGAGCGCCTGCTGGAGGCCCTGGCGGAGCGACGGGAACGCATGCCCCTGGAGGAACGGCGCAAGCGCATGGCCCCGCTGGCCGAGGCGGTCTCCTCGGATCGGGCCGAGCTGGACAGGAAGCTCGAGGACACGGCCTCTCCCATGGTCACGGCCCACGTGGCCAACCTCTGCCGCGACGTGTTCGACGACGATGCGGTGGCGGTCTTCGACGGCGGCAACGCGGCGGTCTGGGCCAACTTCTATCACCGGGTCCACGTGCCCGGCACCCTGCTCACCACCAACCACATGGGCCACCTGGGGGCCGGGGTGGGGCAGGCCCTGGGGGCCTGTGCGGCCCGCCCGGACAAGCAGGTGTACTGCATCATCGGGGACGGGGCCATGGGGTTTCACCCCCAGGAGATCGAGACCGCCGTGCGGAACGGGTTCGACCCCATCTTCCTGGTGGTGGCGGACCGACAGTGGGGCATGGTGAAGGTCACCCAGAGCTTCGCGCTCAAGTTCTACAAGTCCCTGTGGAACCTCAAGGTCAAGGGCCGGGCCCTGGCCCCGGAGGACACCTACAACACCGAGCTCGGCGAGATCCAGTGGGACGACCTGGCCCGCGCCATGGGGGCCCACGGCGAACGGGTGGCCGGTCCCGCCGACCTTCGCCCCGCACTGGAGCGGGCCGTCGAGTCCGGGCGATGCGCGGTGATCCACGTGGAGGTGGAGCCGGTCAAGCACATGCTGGCCCCGGGCCTGATCCACTTCAAGAACATGCACCAGGAACCGGGCTCGTAGCCGGGCTTTCAGAAATCATCCGCAACCGGAGGGAGCCATGGACCCGGCCGCCGCCATCCTCATGACGCCGTTCAACCTGGCCCTCTGGGGGGGCCTCAACCCGGCCACCGAGCCCATCCTGCGCGCGGTGGCCCTGAGGCCGGTGGACGTGCTCACCACCATCGTGCTCATCCTGGGCGTTCCCCTGACCCTGGGGCTCCTGGTCTCGAGGCTCTACCCCGGTTTGGTGGAGCGGGTTCGAAAGCCCTTCAAGATCCTGTCCGTGCTCATCTTCTTCGCCGTGGTGGTCCTGGCCCTGAAGAGGACCACCCCCTTCGCGGCAACCCCGAGTTCGCGTACGCGGACCACAAGCGCCGGGTGGAGGAGATCCTCGCCGACTACCGGACCCGACGGCCCGAGCTGGCCCAGCTCGTCTTCCGGGTCTGCACCATCCTGGGGGAGTCCACGCGGAACCAGATCACCGATCTGCTGGACGCCAAACGGGTGATCGGGCTTCGAGGCGCGACCACGCCCTTTGTGCTGATCTGGGAACGGGATGTGGTGGACGCCCTGATCCAGGGGATTCGGGAGGACGGCGCTGCGGGGATCTACAACCTGGCCGCGGACGGGACCCTGTCCCTGGCCGAGATGGCCCGCATCATGAGAAAGCCCTACCGGGCCCTGCCCGTGCCGGTGGTCCGGGGAGCCCTTCGCCTCCTCGATCGGCTCGGTCGCACCCCGTACGGCCCCGAGCAGGTGGACTTTCTCCGCTACCGCCCGGTCCTGGACAACACCCGGCTCAAGGAGGCGTTCGGGTATCGACCGCGAAAGACCACCCGGGAGGTGTTCGAGCACTTCGTGGCCTGCCGGAGGGGCCTCACCCCAGGGCCGACTCCAGGCGTCTGAACCGGGCCTCCACCTGTCCCCGCCGGGTCTCGCCCCGGTACTCGGCCCGATAGTACTCCCGCACAAAGGCCGCGGCGGCGTGCCGGAGCTCGGGCTCTTCCCGGGCCAGCCGTTCGGCCAGCTCCTGCAGGGTCTCTCCCGGCTCCCTGGGCATGCCGCGCCGCTCCAGGAGCCGCACGAACCGCTCGCCCCACCCGCGGGGACGACGCCGCCACCAGCGGCGGAGCCTGCGCAGGGCCCAGAGGAGACCCGGAACCGACGCCGCAGCCGCCAGCCACGGAAGCAGTGCCCGTGCCGAGGGCAGGGCCCCTTCGAGCCCCCGGCTCCGGACCGACTCCAGGGTGCTCACGGTCCGCCGGGCCAGGTCCAGCTGCCGGCCGAGATCGTAGGTCACGACCCACCGGTACCAGGTGTAGCGCAGGAAATCCACCCACTGGGCGAGCCTCAGCCTCCACCCGGGTGAAGGCGCCCCCCTGGCCGGTGTGGGATCCAAGACCATCCAGCCCCGCTCCGGAATCCAGGCCTCCACCCAGGTGTGGGCCCGGCTCTGCCGCACTAGGGTGTACCCGCCCATCTCGTTCCACTCTCCGCCCGCATAGCCGCCCACCACCCTGGCCGGAATGGCGATGCTTCGAAGCAGCAGGGCCAGAGCAGAGGCAAAGGACTCGCAGTGGCCCCGGGGGGTGTCGAAGAGGAAGCGGAGCACCGGCTCCCGGTCGCCCGCGGCTCCCGGCGAGGCATCGTAGTCGTACTCGGTCTGCAGGTGGGCGGACAGGGCCCGGGCCGTCTCCAGGGGGCCGGTCCCTCGAAACCGGGAGGCCAGCTCGCCAAGGCGCGCCTCCAGGACATCGGGGACCTCCAGGAACGCCGCGGGCGGCAGGCCCGGGGGAAGGCTGTCGGCGAGCACGGAGACCACCCGGTAGGCCGCCCGCTTGCGCACCGGGCCTTGGGCCTCCAGGGTGAGCTGGGCCGTGAGGCGGGTCTCCAGGGCACCGGAACGCACCCGGGTGGGGACCCCCAGGGCGAACAGGGCCCTGGATCCCGAGGGCTCCATGAGCACCTCGTAGTCCACGGTCGGACCGGAAGGGACACCCGCCGGGACCGGGCCCTGCTTCGCCTGCTCCCAGACGCCGTCCCGATAGACCCCGTAGACCATCCCCCGCCATCGGGGGGTCTCGGGGCGGTCCCCCTGAAGCCAGCGCACCCGAAAGGCCGGCGACCGGTCCTGCAGGATGCTCTCCACCTCCCCGGCGTTGATCCGCTCGTTGAAGCCGGTCCTGGAGGCCGATCCCGTCTCCCAGCCGAAGATGGCGGCGGTGGGCCTGGGCAGGACCAGGAAGAACACCAGCGTGGCCGGCAGCAGACCGAGGGTGATCCCGCTGCTCCAGGCCAGCAGGTGACGTACCTCGCGGGGTCGCAGGGTGTCCTGCTCCCGGGATCCATAGAGGAACACCAGGCCCGCCACCGACAGAAACGTCTCCGCCAGCACCAGGGCCCCGTACTCCAGTCCGAACCGGCGCGCGGCCGCCGAGGCCAGGATCAGGAGGTTGAGGAGGTAGATCTGGAGGACGTCCCGCCCTGACTTGGCCGAGACGAGCTTGGCCGCGGTCATCACCCCCAGGATCCCGATCATCCGGCCGTAGAAGTTGCCGGCGTGCATGCCGAGGAACGACAGGAGGATGCCGGCCAGGGCGGCCCCCACCACGACCGCGCCGGGAAGGGGCGGCTTGGGCAGACGGCCGGAGTCCACGCCCATGCCCGTGAAAAAGGCGGCTGTGAGCACGGCCAGGACCAGCGCCGGGATCTCGCCCGCCACCATGGCCACGGATCCCCCGAGGGCCGTGTAGGCGAAGGCCAGAGAAAGACCGCGCATGGACCACCTACGCCGCACTCAAGACCTCCAGGATCTCCCGTTTCTGGGCCCGCCCCCGTTCCGGCGGCACCACCCGGTCCGGGAGGATCAGCCCCACCCGCAGATCGAGCCGAAAGGCCTCCAGCACCAGGTGGCAGGTCTTGGACAGCGCGGTCTCCGCGGGGCTGCGGAATCCAGACAGATCGATCATCAGGGTGTCGCCCGTGCGCCGGTCGGCCTCCCGCACCATCATGCGCGCCCGCCTTGCCGTGGCCTTCCAGTCGACCCGCTTCAACGGGTCGCCCGCCCGATACTCCCGGAACCCGATCACCCCGTCCCCCGGCTCCCCGAGTACACCCTGCCGGCTGTCGGATTCCCCGGCCGTCCCCTCGAGGGGCGGCATGGGCTCGAACACGGGCGTCGGGTAGACGGTCGTCACCACCCCCAGCCGGCGCACGTGCAGACGCTGAAAAAAACCCAGGGGAAACCCGGACCGAATCGCCACCGTGCCCACGCGAATCCGCCCCCGGCGGGGGAAGGTCAACCACAGAGGGACCCGGGCCCGGCCCCGCACAAAGGGAAGGAACATCCGGCCGTAGGGCGTTTCGAATCGAAGAAAGAACCCGCTCCCCCAACGCTTGCGCACATGCAGATCGGCCCGGGCCGGAAGGCCTGCGAACACCTCCTCCGGGAGGTGCAGGGAGAGGTCGAGACCGCGAAGGTTGGCGAGCGAGCTCAGGCCGGAGAGCAGCATGAGCGCGAGCATGAGGCTGGCCATGAGGTAGAGGAGGTTGTTTCCGGTGTTGGCCGCCCCCACCCCGAGGGCGATGGTCAGGCCGATGAAGATGAAACCGGACCGGGTAATCCGGACCTGGTATCGACCGGCCTTCATAGCGGGACCGGCACCCCCTGAAGAAACTCGTCCAGGTAGGCCGCCCGCTCCTCGGAGGTCATGTCGGCGGCCGGGTGGAGGCGGTGGTGGGCCACGGGAGAGAAGATGCCCTTGACGTCGTCCGGGACAGCGTAATCGCGTCCGGTGACAAAGGCGGCCGCCTGGGACGCCTCCTTCAGGGCGATGGCGCCCCGCGTGCTCAGGCCGAAGCGGAACGCGCCGCGCTCCCGCGAGGCGCCCGCGATGTCCAGGATGTACTGAACGATCTTCTCCGAGACCTTCACCCGGCGCACCAACCCTTGCAGGCGAAGGATCTCGTCCGGGTCCATGACCTGGGGAAGATCCCGGGCCCGGTCGTAGTACCCGTCCTGCAGAATGATCTCCGCCTCGTCGATCCTCCCCGGGTAGCCGATCTCGAGGCGCATGAAAAAGCGGTCGAGCTGGGACTCGGGGAGGGGATAGGTCCCGTACAGGTCCATGGGGTTCTGGGTGCCGATCACGAAGAAGGGTTCGGGGAGCGGGTGGGTCTCCCCGCCCAGGCTGACCCGCCGCTCCCCCATGGCCTCCAGGAGCGCGCTCTGGGTCCTGGGCGTGGCCCGGTTGATCTCGTCCGCGAGAAGAATGTGGGTGAACACCGGCCCCTTGCGCACACGGAACCGATCCCGGTTGGAGGAGTACACCTCGGTGCCCAGGATGTCGGACGGCATGAGGTCGTTGGTGAACTGAACCCGCTTGAAATCGCAGCCCATGACCCGGGCCATGGCGATGGACAGGGTGGTCTTCCCCGTGCCCGGGAGGTCCTCGAAGAGCAGGTGGCCCCCGGCCAGCAGCGCCGCAAAGGAGAGCTCCACGATGTTCTCCCGGGACTTCACCACCGAGGACACGGCGTCCAGGGCCTCATTCAGCAGCTTGTGGTCTTTCATTGGTTACCTGCTTCACCGGCGGTCGAAACGACGGTGGCTTCGATATTCTCCTGCAGCTGGGACAGGCCGTTTCAAGCATCAGGCGGCAGGCAGCAGGGAAAGGCCGTGTGCGACACTCCAGAGGCCTCGACCCTCTTTACCTGCAACCTGAAACCTGCGACCTGGAACAGATGGTTTCAGGCGTCAAGTTCCAACCAACCGGTGAGCCGGTCGAAACCACGGCGGCCTCGAACTTCATCCTGCAACCTGCCGCTTGGAACGGACCGTTCCAGACTTCAGGCAGCAGGGGGAAGCTCGGCGCTCCAGCGACCTCCCTTGGCTCCCTACAAAGTTAAGGTGCCTCGAGGATTTCTCAAGGGGCGGCGGCATCGGGCAGGAAAATCAGCGGGAAGCCGGGGCCGTGAGCAGGACGCGGACCCGGTCGACCCACCACCGGGGACTCCGCAGGCGCCGCCAGGCCCGAAGCCCGCTCTTCCGCTCCGACGGCCCCGGGGGCGTCTCCGCCCAGGCCTCGCGGCTCACCAGATCGGTGATCAGCAGGATCTCCCCGGAGAGGGGGAGGAAACGGCGGCCCAACCGATCCCCATACTCCAGAGGCGTTTCGGTCGGCCTTCGGGGGAGCCCGGACCGGCCGCCCCAGGCGGACAGGCGGCCGAACAGGCGAACCGGACCCGGATCGCGAAGCGCCCGAATCCAGCGGGCGGGCGAGAGGCGCCGAACGCGAGCCAGCCACAGGAAGAGGCCGTGCAAACCGGGAAACCGCATGTCGGCTCCCGGCGTTCCGGCCCGGGTCCGTCGCAGCAGAGCCCGGACGGCGAAGAACAGCCCGAACCCCGCCGCGGCGGCGAGAACCGATGCCAGGACCGCGATCAACCCCCAGCCGAAGGCCTGCTCGAACCCCCAGATCTCCCCGCCTCCCCCCTCGGGCCACGCAAGGCGATCTTCGCTCTCCTCGGGGGCGCCGTGCCGCTCGGGAGCACGACGTCTTGCGTAGAGGAACCGGAGCAGGCGGACCAGCACGAGGCCGATCGGGGAGGTGGAGGTCTTCAGGGCCTCGAGGACCCACGCCGCGCCCTGCATCAGGAGGGGCATGAGCAACAGGATGGTCCCGCCGCCCACCCCGGCGACCAGGACCGCGAGGACCAGCCCGGGGCCCGCGCCGCCGGGTGCGGGGCGCCCGGATTGTTCCGACGGGGCCGCCATGCCCATGGCCGTCACCGAGAGGACGAAGAAGAGGAAGAAGAGGTAAACGGTGGCCTCCCAGGTCGATGGGGTGTTCCACCGGACTTCCAGGACAAAGGCGATAACAAAGATCAGACCGAACGCCCCCACCCCCTTGTCGAACTGGCTGCAGATCCGCTCATGGGAGCCGGGGCGCCTGGCGCAGGCAGCCCCCTTGACCCACAGGACGCCGACCCAGAAGGTCGTCTGAACGGCCCAGGCCCACAGCGTCCAGTCCCCGGAGGTGGGCCACGTGCCCCCCAGGGCCCAGACCGCGCAGGCGCTCATCCCCAGCAGATGAACACCGAGCACCGCGCCCAGCCGCCACCCTCGGCCCTGCAGGGTCCGCTCCGCCAGGACCGCCCCCGCAAACGCGGCGGCGGCCGGAATCCACGGAAAGGACCTCCCCACGGTGAGGTGCAGGAAGAAGCCCGCGAGCGCCGCCGCCCAGAGCCCCTCCACACCCCAGCGGAGTAGGCCGAAGAGCATGGGATCGCCTCGATTCTTCACAACGCCCCGCCTCCGCTCTGCCGAAGGGTCTCGATCAGCACCACATCCCCCGCGATGCCGGTCTCCACGTGCGGTGAATCCCCTCGCCGGACCGCCAGAAAGGTGACCGGGACCCTGCACCCGGTCGCAAGCGCGCCGAAGGCGCGGGCCGTTGCGTCCGCCCGGTACACAAAGTGGAAGCAGGCCATCCCCGGGCCGCCGCTCAGCACGGTTCGGGCCAGGCGGACCAGGTCCCGGGCCGGTTCCATGCGCATGCGCGCCATGCACTCGAGTACCCTGGCGGCCTGATCGGCCTCCTGGGACACGGGCAGGACGGGCGCCCGCCCTCCGATCAGGACGGCGTTCGTGACCAGGCCCACGGAAACGCCGTTTCGAATCAAGTGGACCGCCACGGAGGCCGCGGCCTCCAGGGACGCCTCGAACGCCGCCTCGTCCCCGGCCTCCCGAAAACCGTTCACATCCAGGCTCAGCAGGATGCGCGCCCTTCGGCTGGGCTCGAACACCTTCTCCTGCAGCCGGTTCAGACGCACGCTGGCCTTCCAGTGAATGGCCCTGGCCGGGCGTCCGGGTTGATACTCCCGGGTCCCCATGAGGTTGACCGGATCCTCGATCAGCCCCTCGGCCCGAATGCGGCCGAAGAGCTCCCTGGAGGGCCAGACCAGGGATGAGAGGGGAAACCGTCGGGGGTACACCACCAGCTCCAGGGGGCGTCCTCGGGCCGCTTCCTGAAAGAACAGGCCCAGGGCGTCTCCGGCCTCGGTCCGGGGCGGCCCCATGGGGTACACCCCCCGCCCCGGGGCCTCGAGCGCCCACGCCAGCCGGATGGTGCCGTGGCCTTTCACCCGGCCCGCCCTCACGTCCGCCTCCGAGCCGTCACCGCTGAGCCCGGCGATCCCCGCCAGGGTCGAGCGGACCGTCATGGGCAGCAGGGATCCGTTTATCACCTCCACGGCGAACAACAGGGGTTCTTCGGGAAGGGCGCGAAGCTTGTCCAGGTGAAAGCGGCTGATCACGCGGCCGCCGACCTTTCGCCGCCAGAGCTTGGCCGCCGTGGACAGAAGAAGCAGGACCAGGCAGAAGGCCGCAAAGGCCGGCCGGTTGGACAGGAGCCCGACAAAGCCGAGAACGCCCAGCAGCACTCGGGCCAGGGGATCGATGAACAGGGAGGGAATGGGTCGCGCCGGGATCTGTTCCGGAAGCATCGGCTGCATCACGGGCTCGAGGCCTCTTTCTGCACGCCGGGAAGCGGCACCCGGGCCAGCAGGTTCTCCAGGAGCCGCTGGGGATCGCTTCCGCGCAGCCGCTCCTCCTCGGAGGGAATGAGCCGATGGGCCAACACGCACGGGGCCAGGAGCTTGATGTCGTCGGGAAGCACGTAGCTCCGGCCCCGCAGCAGGGCCAGGGCCTGTCCCGCCCGCATGAGACCCAGGGTCCCGCGCGGGCTGGCGCCGTACCGGAAGGGGCCGCCGGACCGGGTGGCCGCGCCGATCTCCCCGATGTACTCCAGGATGGAGGCGGCCACGTGGACCCTTCGGACCGCCTCCTGAATCGCAATGACCTGATCCACGCCCGCGACCGGCTCGAGGTGCTCGAGAGGATCCTCGGCCTGAAACCGCCGAAGGATCTCCAACTCCTCCGCCTTGTCCGGGTAGCCGAGCCGGATTTTGAGGAGGAACCGGTCCAGCTGGGCCTCCGGCAGGGGGAAGGTCCCTTCCAGCTCAATGGGGTTCTGGGTGGCGATGACGAAAAAGGGCCTCTCCAGGGGCAGGGTCCGGCCGTCCACGGTCACCTGCCTCTCGGCCATGCTCTCGAGCAGGCTCGACTGGGTGCGGGGAATGGCCCGGTTGATCTCGTCCACGAGCAGGACGTGGGTCATCACGGGTCCCTGCCGAAGCTCGAAGTCGCCCGTCTGCTGGTTGTACACGCTGAACCCGGTGATGTCCGCGGGAAGGAGGTCCGGCGTGCACTGCACCCGCTTGAACGAGGCGCTCAGGCTCCAAGCCAGGGACTTGGCGATCAGGGTCTTGCCCAGGCCGGGGACATCCTCGATCAGCACGTGTCCCTCGGCCAGGAGGGCCACCAGCAGCAGATCCACCGCCCCTTTTTTGCCCACCACCACCCGCGAGACGTTGTCCACGACCCGTTGGCAGGTCTCTACGTTCGTCATGCCGTTTCTCTCGTCATCCACGCTCTTCCGAAGTAGCCCCCCAGGGAAACCGGACCGTGAACAACGTGCCTCCGGACCGCCGGCACGCCTCGGGAGTCTCGATGTAGGGACAGTCCTGGATGCGTCCGGGGCAATCCCCTTTCCCGTCCGCGATGTGAGAGCACCGGGTGGAGGCGACGTCCAGGTCCAGGAGCCCTTCCTCGGCCAGCAACCGCAGACGCATCAGCTCCAGCCCCTTCCCCCCGGCCCCGAAGTCAAAGGGCTTGCGGGTGGCGTACAGGGCCGTGGGCTGGGTGTGGTAGAACCCCTTCCAGATGAAATCCCGGTCCGCCGGGTCGATGCCCACGCCCCGGTCCTCCACCTTCAGCATCAGCCCTTCGGACTCCGGGGTCAGGGTGACGGTGATCCGCCCTTCGTCGGGCGTGTTCTCGATGGCGTTCTTGACCAGGGTGCGCACCACGCGATCGAGCACCGCCGGGTCCACGGCGTCCGTGCGCACCGGCGTCAGGGACGAGACGAGCTCTCCGCGGCGATGGGTGATCTTCCGGCGCAGCTCCTCCAGGATCTCCTCGATGAACCGATCCGCCTGAATCTCCCGCGGCTGGTAAGGTCTGGGCACGGCGATCTCCTGGACGATCTCCTGAATGTCCATCAAACGCTTGAGATTGCGCTGAACGCGTTCCAGGATCCGGGACCGCTTCTCCTCGGTAACGCCCGGTTTTCCCAGGTGCCCCAGGGAGGCTTCCATGAGGGAGATGGGCGTGACCAGTTCGTGGGAGAGGTGGTTGACCGCTTTCTTCCTCGCACGGTCCAGGGCCTTGAGGGCCGTGATGTCCCGAAGGATCAGCGTCATGCCCGAGACGTGACCGTCCGGATCGTGATAGGGGGACGCACTGATGCTCACATCGAGGATCGTTCCGTCCCTGGCCGCCCGGCGTGTCTCGAAGCCGCTCACCGACTGCCCCTTCTCGAGCACACTCTCCATCAGGAACCGGTCGGCCTCGGCCTCCGCGTCCGGTGCGGCCGGGACCGCCCCCTGCTTCAGGTCCTCCAGGGTCCAGCCGAACATGCGAGTGAAGGACGCGTTGACGTACTGGGCCCGTCTCCGAGCGTCAAAAATGACGATGGCGTCCACCGTGGAGCTCAGAAAGGAGTGGTAGAGCTCCTCCTGCCGTTTGGACTCCCGGTACAGGGTCTTGTACCGCTGCTCGCTCTCGCTGAGGCTCTCCAGGGCGCGCTTGCGCGTGATCTCCACGGCGGCCAGGTTCCCGAACAGGCTCAGGGTGTCCAGATCCGTCCTGGAGAAACGCGTCTTCGTGCGGTTGAAGGCAAAGAGCACCCCGAAGTTCGACTCAGCGATCTGGACCGGGACGGCGATGCCCGAGATGACGCCCTCGGTCCGGGTGACGGCGTGAAGCTCCGGTCCGATCTCCTCGAAGTAGTCCTCCACGATCAACCAGTGGCCGCTGCGCGCCACCATACCGGCCAGGCCGATGTTCACGGGGACCCGAAGCCGCTTGAAGGCCTCGGACCGGAGGCCGGAGGAGATGTGCCAGCAGAGCTCGCGGGTTTCGTGGTCGTGCAGGGCGATCCAGGCGGTGTCTGTCCCCAGCAGCTCGCGGCTCTCGTCCACGATCAACGCCAGGTTGTCGTCCAGGGTCCGGTCCCCCACCATGGCGAGGGCCAGCTTGTACAGGGCCTGAAACTTCCTGAGCTGGGACTCGACGTGCCATCCTGCCTCCACCCGGTCGGTGACGTCCACCAGGGTGCCCAGGACCGCCGGACGGCCTTCCAGGAGGATGCGGGAGCCGTAGACCTCCGCGTGTACGAGCTCGCCGCCCTTCCGAACCCCGCGGAACTGGAAATGGATGGCGTCGTCTTCACCCCGGACGCGCTGCTTCAAGCTGCGTTCGGTCCGCTCCCGGTCCTCGGGGTGGACCAGGGTCCCGGCCTCGAGGTCGCCGGTCAGCTCGGACGGCTCGTACCCGAAAGTCCTCGCCAGCCGGCTGTTCGCATACCTCAGCCGGCCTTGCTGAACGATGTAGACCCCCACGCCGAGCCGTTCGGCCAGGGTGCGAAAGGGCGAGCCCGCCGCGTTCAGATCGTCCAGACTGAGCTTCTGCTCGGTCACCAAGGTCCCTTCCTCCGATCGCCCGGGGGTGGCATCCGCTTCCCTTTTACTCTGGAAAGGCAACCGGGTCAAACACCCATGACCAAACGCTCGCTCCTGCTCACCCCTTCACCTCAGCCCCGGCGACCGGCAGATCTGCGGGCTATTTTCACGGTCATTCGAGGAGGGGGAGGCTCGAAAAAAACGGGACGGCCGAACCGTCCCGTGGATTGAGGCGACCCTGGTTTGCGCGCCGGTCAGGACCGCTCGTACCGGCCCATGAGGACCGACTGATCCAGGACATGACCGGTCATGGCCTTCTTCACGCTCCTTTTGTCCGTCCCCTCCGGAAGGTCGAGCTCGGTGTCCAGGGCGTACAGATTGAAGAAGTACCGGTGCTCGCGGTCCGGGGGGCACGGTCCCTGGTAGGCGCTCTCCCCGCCGGTGTTTCTTCCGTGCCGGCCCAGGGGCTCCTTGCCTTCGACGATCTGGCGGACGGTGGGGGACAGGTTGAACACGACCCAGTGGTCCCACATGCCGTCCTCCCGCACGTTCACGGGCACATCCGGGTCGTCCATGATCAGCACCAGGCTCTTGGCGACCTCCGGCACTTCCTGGATGTTGAGGGGCGGGTTGATGTTCTGTCCGTCACACGTGTACCGCGAGGGAATCGCGCCTTCGTGCTCGAATGCACTGCTGGTCAGCTGCATACAGGCCTCCTTTCTTCCGCAAAAAGCGATGATGAATGCCTTTCACTCTTCGGGATACCCGGTCGCCGCGAAGCACGGCAATGGGTTCCATCCTGTAGATTTCAGGGGAGCAGCTTCCCGGGGTTCAGGATGTGGTTCGGATCCAAGAGCTCCTTGACGCGCCGCATCCAGACCAGGCCCGCGCCGTGCTCGGCCTCCATGTACTTCCGCTTCCCGAGCCCCACCCCGTGCTCCCCCGTGGCCGTGCCCCCCGAAGCCAGGGCCCGGGCCACCAGGCGGTCGTAAATCCGCCCGATCTCGGCCCATTCCTCCACGTCCCCTGGCCCGCCCATGAAGACCAGGTGCAGGTTGCCGTCCCCGGCATGACTGAAGATGTATCCTGGAATCCCGGCCTCGTCCAGGGCGCGGCGGCTCCAGGCGATGAGATCCGGGTAGGCGGAGATGGGCACCGCCACGTCCGCCGTGGTGTGGGTCCGCCCCGGGTGCTTCCTGCGAATCATCTCGCCCAGATCGTGCCGGGCTCGAAACAGCCGGTCCCGCTCCTCCCTGCCCAGGCCCCTCCGAAACGCGCTTCCGCCCTCCTCCCGGCAGATCTCCTCGGCCATGGACAGGACGTCGACCAGGTGGCCCTCGGCGGTGCCGTGAAACTCCATGAACAGCGTCGGAGAGACGGGAAGGCCCAGCTCCCGCTCCTGGTTCATCAGCTCGATGCACTCGGGACCCAGGAGCTCCAGGGCCGCCGGGTCCAGGCCCGCCCGCATGATCTGGAACACCGCCCGGCCGCAGGCATCCACACTGGGCAGGGAGGCCACGGCCGCGGAAAAGGCCGCCGGAAGCCCCACGAGCCGCACGGTGGCCTCCACCACGAGCCCCAGGGTGCCCTCGGACCCCACGAAGAGGTTGATCAGATCGAGGCCCGACGAGGTCTTGGAGGAGCGCGTTCCGAAACGAACCGTTTCCCCGTCCGCAGTCACCACCTCGAGGCGCAGCACATTCCGCCGGGTGGCGCCGTACCGCACCGTGCGGGTTCCGCTCGCGTTGTTGGCGATCATGCCCCCGATGGTGGCCCGTGCTCCCGGGTCCGGAGGGAAAAACAGGCCCCGGTGGCGCAGCTTCTCGTTGAGGTCCTGATAGATCACCCCGGGCTCGAGGTCGGCCTGGAAGTCCTCGTCTCGAATCTCCAGGATGCGGTTCATGAGGTTGAAGTCGAGCACCACGCCCCCGCAGATCGGAATGGGGTTCCCCTCCAGGCTGCTGCCCGAGCCCCACCCGGTCACCGGGATCCGGTGCGCCTGGGCATACCGGAGAACCTCGACCACCTCGTCCTTGCGCTCCGGCCACAGGACCACCTCGGGCAGGCAGGCCGCGTGGTGGGACTCGTCCCGGGCGTGAAGCTCCAGGTTGGACCGGCCGCTGGAGAACCGATCCGGGGCCACCAAGCCTTCGAGCGCCTTCAGGTGCTCCTGGTTCAGCCTTGTGTAGGTCACAGCCTTCCTCCTCTGAGCTTTTCTTGGTGTTGCCCCGCCCTCGTGTGCGCCTTGCCTGCAGCCAGCCTCCGAGGCGGCTACAGGACGCGAAACACGGTCACAGGCTTGGAGTATCCCTTCACCGTCCTCGGGGGCAGTCGCTCTACGTCATAGGCCCCCTCGAGGCGCCGGACCGTCTCTTCGCCCACGAGGATGTCGGTCTCGAAGTCCCTCGCGAGGTCCTCGATCCGGGCCGCCAGGTTGACGGTGTCCCCGATCAGCGTGTAGGAGCGCCGCTCCTCGCTTCCCGTGATGCCCGCCAGAACCATGCCCGTGTGAATGCCGACGCCGTGGCGGAACCTCGGCTTGCCCTCGCGCTCCCGTTCCCGATTCAGGGCCTCCAGGTTCCTGCGCATGTCCAGGGCCGCGAGGACCGCCCGGTCCGCTTGCTTCGAATCGGGAAGGGGCACGCCGAAGACGGACTCCATCTCGTCCCCCACGTACTGGAGCACGAGCCCCTTGTGGAAGCGGACGGCCGACTCCATGGCCGTGAAGTAGGCGCGCATGCTTCGAATGACCTCTTCGGGCTCGTGAGCCTCGACATACGACGTGAACCCCCGCAGGTCCACGAACAGGAGGGTGGCCTCCCGGCGTTCCCCGTCCAAAGGAATTTTTCCGGCGAGGATCTCGTCGCGGATCTCCGGCGTCACGTATCGACCGAAGGCCTCCCGGATCCTCCGGCGTTCCTCGAGCGCTTCGATCATCTGGTTGCCGGCATCCCCCAGGACCCCGAGCTCGTCATTGGAGAGCACTCGGACCTTTCGGTCGTACCTGCCCGCCCGGATCTCCTTGACCACGGCAAGCATCTCCCGGACGGGCCCCACGATGGACCGCTTCACCAGGACGTTCAACCGCAGGGCAATGACCAGAAAGATGAGGCAGAGGGCCACGGTGAAGGCGAAGATCCCCCGGGCGAAGGCGTCCGCGCCCATGCCGCCCGCCTGTCTGACCTCCCAGCCCCCGTAGAACAGGGTGATGAGCAGGATGATCATGGGAAGGGACGTGCCCCAGGCGTAGAGCACGTGGATCCGTCTGGCGATGGGCAGGTGGATCGTCCCGGGCACGTCCTTGAGCCTTCCATCCGGGAAAAAGACCGGGATTAGGGTCCTTCGGGTGTGCTCCTCGACGAGGAAAAAGGACAGCCCGGCGGCAATGACACCGACCATGAAGGCCCGCAGGAACACGAACAGGCTGATCCCCAGAGAGATGTCCCGCCACACGTAGAACCCGGCCGCGATGGCCCCCGGAACCACGAGATAGACCGACAGGTTGACGAGTCCCATCAAGAAAGGCAAGTTGATCAGCCTGCGCCCGGCCCGAAGGGCCAGCCCCTCGTCCGGGATCCCGCCCTGCTCGAGCCGCCGAGCCATGGACCACACGGGCGTCTGCGCCCAGTACTGCAGCAGCGCCACCAGGGCCAGGACCAGGGGGTAGAAGAGGAAGAACCCGGGCCACTCCCCTTGGTGCATTAGAATCGTCCGCTGAGCCCGGAAGAAGGTCAGCGGGGTGAGCCCGTTGAGCACCGCGATGGTGGCGAACCCCAGGACGTTGGCGCCCAGGTTCCGGAGGTAGAGCCCCAGGAACACCTGCCTGACGCTGAAAGGAGGGGTCGATTCGCGCATCATCCATCGTCTCCGTCGCCTTGGAGGCGCCACTCCTTCATACAGGAAACCGTGCGCGGAGACAACCCAACCGGACATTCGGGGACACCCGACTCAATTCAAGAAGCCCACTGCAAGGAAGAGGCTTCCCTGAAGCCTGTCATCCGCAGCAGGTTTCAGGCCACAAGTTGCAGGTAAAACCTCACGACACCGGAATCCCGGTCCCTCGCTTGCCCCTGGCCAAACGGCCGATCGTCTCGGTTTTCCCTGAAACCTGAAACTTGCAGCTTGAAGCGGTCTCTCCGGGCTCTCGGCCTGGAAATCCGGATGAATTCGGTGTGGCGTTTCCGAACCCCCTTGTGCTACAAGGGAAATCGTATCGAGGGGACGGGCCGGAACCATTGCTGTCGAGGTACCCATGCCGTTCGAAACGATTCAGGGGTTTCGCATCTACTTCGAAGATCACGGCCGGGGAGAGACCGTCGTGCTTCTGCACCACGGTTTCGGTTGCACCCGAATGTGGAAGGACATCGCT
This sequence comes from uncultured Desulfobacterales bacterium, assembly GCA_964475045.1. Classification (GTDB taxonomy): domain Bacteria; phylum Desulfobacterota; class DSM-4660; order Desulfatiglandales; family HGW-15; genus JAIPEI01. The sequence continues at coordinate 15,906 of CAYYVD010000050.1, forward strand.
CCCCCCCTGGTGGACGAGGGGTATCGTGTGGTCATGTACGACCGCAGGGGATACGGGCGATCGGACAAGGGAGCGGACTTCGAGGAATACTATGTGAGCAACGGGTTTCGGGCCGCGGGCGTCCGGGAGCTCTCGGAGCTGAGCCGCGTGCTGGGTCTCGACCGCTTCCACCTGGTGGGCCAGTGCGAGGGGGGCGTGCTCGCCGTGGACTACGCCCTCGACTACCCGGAGCAGGTACGCACCATCAGCTCCTCCAGCACCCAGTGCTTCGGCCGAGTGAGCATACCCGAGTTCAACCGGGAGAAGTTCCCCAAGGCCTTTCGGGAGCTGGACCCGGCGCTGCAGGAGAAGCTCGTCCAGTGGCATGGAGAGGACCACGCCGAGCCTTTTTTCGAACTCTTCCGCACGCTCGGAGGCGCTTACGGCACCGGGGTGTTCGACCTGCGCCCCCTCCTGCCCTCCGTGACCTGCCCCGGTCTGGTCCTCTACCCGGACCGCAGCGTCCTCTTCGACGTGGAGCAGGGTGTGACCTTCTACCGCCTCCTGCCCAGAGGCGAGCTCTCGGTGCTGCCCAAGTGCGGGCACAACACCTACGAGCAGAGGCCCGAGGCCTACGTGCGGGAAATCCTCGCCTTCCTGGAACGGCACCGGGACGACGAAGGACCCGGGGACCCCGCGCTGAACGCCACCTGTGTTCACTGAACTGCACGGGGCCGCAAACAGCCGGCAGGCCGATCCTCTGCCCTCTGTAAACCCACGGCGTGCGCCATGAAAGGGCGCCGTCCTTTCGGGCGGGACATGGTCCGGCCCCAGGGCTGCAAAGCCGGCCAACGCCGACAGGGCAATCGCCGCACCGGGCCGCACCATCGACACCCACGTCAAGAACCTGAGAAAATAGCTCACCGCCCACCTGGGCGACCGGGAGGTGATCCGCACGATCTACGGCGTGGACGACACCTTCAACCCGCGGGAGGGTGAACGCCCGCCGGGACGCTCAGAATGTCAAAATTCAAGACCTGACCCCATTTTCGAAGTTTCAAACCACCTTGTCCCTGGCCCAGTCCGGGGTCGAGGCCTCGGCCGCCAGCTTCATGAACGGGCCGTGGGGCGTGAAGGTGTACTCCCGGTCCAGGACGGTGAACCGGTCCGCGTATTCGAAGGTCCCGTCCTGCTCGCTGGCCTGGGAGACGCGCTCCAGGATGGCGGACACGATGGCCCCGATGAGCTGGATGTCCCGGGTCACCAGATGGGCCGGGATCAGGATCTCGGGAAGGTCGAACTGGGTACGAATTCCCGAGGTGGCAAAGCCGTTCTCCTCGGGCAGGAACACCAGTTCGACGCTCTGGTCCGGATTCGCCTGATTCTGTATGGTACCGATGACCCGCGTCGTCTCGGTGCGGCCGGTGTCTTCCATCATGATGCATCTCCTTTCCGTGGGTCCTCTCTTACTTATCGCACCCACCATGCAGCCGGTCAAGGGTCCATCCCCGTTGAGCCCGCAGCCGGGCTGAAGCGGCCTGTCACGCGGGTCTCGAAAACCCCGTTTGCAATGACGGTCCATCCTGACTATCTTTTCTCCCACGGGGTCGCCGGTCCTTCGCCGGCCGGACTATGCCCCTTGACTTCGGGACGCGGATGAACGCAAAGGTGACCATGCAAGGCATTTCTTCTCTACCGACCATACGAGACCGCATCGAATCGGGGGTCCCGCACCTGGAGATCCCCGGCTCCGGCGGCTCCGCGCGGGCCTATCTGGTCTCCCGCCTGCTGCCGGATCTTCGAACCCCGTGCCTGGTGCTCGTCCCCACGGCCAGGGACGCCCGGACCCTGTACCGGGAGCTGAGCTTCTTCCTGCCGGAGCACGTGACCCTGGGACCTCCGGGGGAGCGGAGGCTCTACGACTTCCCTCTCTACGACATCTCTCCCCTCTCGGGTCTCAGCCCTCATCGGGACGTGGTCACCCGGCGCATCCAGGCCCTCTACGCGCTGGCCGATCTGACCAACCCCGTGGTCATCACCTCCACCGAGGCGGCGACCGTCCGCGTGATGCCCAGGCCGGCGCTGGAGGACGCCCTGGACTACCTGATCGCCGGCGAGGAGATCGGCCGGGACCGGCTGATCCACAAGCTTCACGAGGGCGGTTACCTGAGGACCTCCCTCGTAGAGGAGCGAGGAGACTACGCGGTTCGAGGCGGCGTGGTGGACGTGTTTCCTCCCATGCTGAGCGAACCGGTCCGGCTCGAGTTCTGGGGCGACCACCTGGAGTCCATGCGCTGCTTCGATCCCCTGTCCCAGCGATCCACCGGCCCGCTCGAGGAGCTGGTTCTGCTGCCCGCCTCAGAGATCCTCCTCGACCCGGCCTCCATCGAACGGGCCCGTTCCATGGGCAGGCTCCCGCCCGAGGTCCGGGAGGGAGGCGGATTTGCCGGACAGGAGGCCTGGCTCAACCATTTCTACGACCGGCTGGACACGCTGTTTCACTACCTTCCCGCCGACGGCCTGCTGATCCGACTGGACCCGGAGGCGATCGAGGCGGAATCGAACCGCTTTCGCCAGAAGTTTCTTCGGGACGCCGACCGGTACCGGCGGGACGCCGAGGAGCGCGAGCAACCCTTTCCTGAGATCGACGGACTCCTCCTGGAGCCCGGAGACCTCCAGGAGCGTATGGCCGGCTCCCGGCGGATCGACCTCCCCGAGATCCGGATCGACCGGCAGGACCCGGGGGCGGAGATCATTTCCGTGGAAGGCGTCTCCCCGATGGAAGACAGCCTCGACCTGCGTCTGGAGGGCAAAGGGCGGGTCTCTCTGGCTCCACTGGCCGAGCGGATCGAGGACTGGACCGGCCACGGATCACGGGTGGTCCTGGTCTCCCGCACCGAGCAGCAGGCGGCCAGGATCGGGGAGATCCTGGCCAACTACGGAATCGAGCCGGAGGGGATCGTGGAGGACTGGCAGCAGGTGCCCTCCGGAGCCGGAGTGACCCTGTGTCTGGGGGCCCTGTCCCGGGGTTTTGCGTGGCCCGATGCAGGCCTCCATGTGGTGAGCGAGGACGAGATTTTCGGGCCCAAGCGCTCGCGGGCGGCCCGCCGCACGCCCTCCGACGTGGAGGGGATGAGCTGGACCTCCTTCAGCCAGCTCCAGGTAGGGGAACCGGTCGTCCACGAGGAGCACGGCATCGGCCGCTACGGAGGGCTCCAAAAGATGGAGGTGGCCGGCAAGGCCAATGACTTCGTCATCGTGGAGTACGTGGGGGGCGACCGGCTGTACATTCCCGCGGACCGGATCAGCATTCTTCAGAAGTACATCGGCGCGGACGAGAAGGAGCCCAAGCTGGACCGGCTCGGCGGCCGCTCCTGGGACGTGGCCAAGCGGCGGGCCCGGAAGTCGGTTCGTGAGATCGCACGGCAGCTGGTGGAGATCTACGCCCTTCGAAGCTACCGGACCGGGCACGCCTACGGACCGCCGGACAACACCTTCCGGGAGTTCGAAGCCACCTTCGAGCACGAGGAGACCCCGCATCAGGCCAAAGCCATCGACGACGTGCTGGACGACCTGCAGAGCGAAAAGCCCATGGACCGCCTCATCTGCGGGGACGTGGGGTTCGGCAAGACCGAGGTGGCCATCCGCGCCGCCTTCAAGGTGGTCAGCGAGGGAAAGCAAGTCGCCATGCTCGTCCCCACCACCGTCCTGGCCGAGCAGCACTTCGAGACCTTTCGCAGCCGCATGGCGCCCTACGGTGTGCAGGTCGGCGTCCTGAGCCGTTTCAAGAACCGCACCGATCAGCGCGAGCTCGCGGCGAGAGCCCGCTCCGGCAAGCTGGACGTGCTCATCGGGACCCATCGGCTCCTGCAGAAAGACGTGGGATTCCGGGATCTGGGGCTCCTGATCGTGGACGAGGAGCAGCGCTTCGGCGTGAAGCAGAAGGAGGCGCTCAAGCGGTACCGGGCGCTGGTGGACGTCCTCTCGCTGGCGGCCACGCCCATTCCCAGGACCCTGCACCTCTCCCTCATGGGCGTGCGCGACCTGAGCCTGATCGAGACGCCGCCCGAGGACCGGCAGGCGATCCAGACCTACATCGTGCCCTACGAC
>CAYYVD010000051.1:0-19768 GCA_964475045.1 uncultured Desulfobacterales bacterium
CGTGCGCCCGTCGTCGTCCAGCTGGTCCTTCCCCGTGTAGTCCCCGTCCGGGATGTCCTTCAGAAACCGGCGCACCCGGCCCTCGCTGTAGTCCAAAAGCATGCGAATGCACTCCCGAAAGACCCCCAGCCCATACTTCTGCACCAGCTCCTGTACACGTCGTACGCCCACAAAGGTGGTGGCGGCCTGAGCTCGAAAGTCCTCCATGGTTTTTTCCGGAATGCGGATGTTCCTGGAGATCAGGTCGACAATCTGGGCATCCTCCTTCCCTCCGCGGTACAGCTTGACGAACGGAATGCGAAGCCCTTCTTGATAGATTTCCGTCAATCCCCCGGCCACGCCGCCCGGCACGGCCCCACCCATGTCCAGCTGGTGGGCAATGTTCGCCACGAAGGCGACGAGCTCTCCGTCCAAGAACACGGGCGAGAAGAACTGCACATCCAGCAGATGCTGCCCCCCCAGGTAGGGGTCGTTGCAGATGATGACGTCCCCCTCCTCGAAATCGGGGACCCGTGCGAGCATGTTCTCGGCGGTCGTGGGCAGGCTGAACATCATGAGCGGACAAAGGTGCGCCTGGGCCAGGATGCCCCCTGTCGAGTCCAGGACCGCGCAGTTGATGTCCATGATCTCCTTCACGATCGTGGTACGACCCATCCGCATGAGGTTGTACCCCATGTCGTCGGCCACGGCCTCCAGTCCGTACCGGATCACCTGCATGGTGACCGGGTCCGCTTCGTATTTCATCCTCTCGCCTCCTCCGGATCGATCACAATGTTCCGGAAGGCATCAATGGTTCCCCGATAGCCCGGCGGAACCAGCGCCGTTGAGATGGTTTCCTCAATGATGCAGGGACCGGCGATGCGGCTGCCCACGGAAAGCGCTTCGCGTTCATAGACGGGTATGTTCAGCCAGCCCTCCCGGACAAAGTAGACATCCCGTTTCGTCTTCCAGCCTCCTTCGAGCCAGAAGGGTTCGTGCGTCTCTTCCCGAAGGCTCAGGCCTTTGTTCAATCCCTTGACCCGCACGCGCAGGTTCACGAACTCCACCACCTCCTCCGGCTCCGAGTAGGCGTACACCTGCTGATGGAGCTCGTGAAAGCCCTCCGAGATCCGCCGAATGTGCGCTTCGGTGAAGTCCCCGGGAGTGCGCTCGATGGGGGCGTTGAGTTCCCAGGATTGTCCTTCGTACCGCAGATCCGCGGACCACACGATCTCCGTCTCCTCATCTTTCACACCCTCTTGATGGAGCTGCTCGATCCCTTCCGTTTCCATCTCCCGAAACTCCCGGAGCACCTCCGCCGGATCGATCTCCTGCTCCTTCTGGACCAGGGTCCGCACGTAGTCGTGCTGCACGTTCGCCACAACGAACCCCACGGCTGAGAAGTTGCCGCTCATGGGCGGAACGATCACTCGGGCCATCTTGAGCTCCCGGGCAATGGCCGCCGCATGAAGGGCCGCCGCGCCTCCCATGGCCACCAGGGCGAACTCGCGCAGATCATATCCGCGCTCCACCGAGTTTCCGCTGATGCCCTTGGCCATGTTGGCATTGACGATGCGGAGGATTCCTGCAGCGGCCCCCTCCACACTCATCCCCATGGGATCCGCTACATGCGTGCGCACGGCTTCCTCGGCTCTCTCGGGGTACAGCGGAAGCTTGCCTCCCAGGAAGTAGTCCGGATTCAGCCGCCCCAACACCAGGTTCGCGTCGGACACGGTGGGCCGGGTTCCTCCCCAGCCATAGCAGGCCGGACCTGGATCGCTCCCTGCGCTTTGCGGGCCGACGTTGAGCACGCCGCCTTCGTCCACCCAGGCGATGCTCCCTCCACCGGCACCAATCGTCTTGAGATCCACCATGGGCAGCTTGATGGGATAGTTGGTCACGCCTCCCCAGGTCGTGGTCTTCGGCAGATGTTCGTCGACGATGGAGATGTCGAAGGTGGTCCCCCCCATGTCCGCCCCGACAGCCATTCGATTTCCGGTGAGCCGGCTCACAAAGGCCGTGGCGATGGCCCCGCCCGCCGGTCCTGAGTTGATCAGCTGCGCGGAATGGCTCTTGGCCACCTGTGCGGTCATGGTCCCCCCGTTCGACTGCATGATGTGCAGCGTGACCTTGCCGTACTCCGCTTCGAGCCTCGCGGTCAACCGGTCCATGTATCCGGCGATCACCGGCCCAAGGTAGCCGTTCATCACGGCCGTACAGGTCCGCTCGTACTCGCGGAACTCCGGGCAGATCTCGCAGGACAGCGTGACGGGGATCCCGGGGAGCGCTTGCGCAACCAGCTCCGCCACCCGCCGTTCATGCTCTCCGTTGAGGAAGGAAAAGAGCAGGGAGACCACCACCGCCTCCACGCCCTCCGCTCCAAACAGCGCTGCGATTTCCGAAACCATGCCTTCTTCCAGGGGAACCGCCACGACACCCTTGGCGCTCATTCGTTCACGCACGCCCTTTCGGAGGTAACGTGGTACCAGAGGGGGCGGGTTGTCCGCGCCGAAGTCAAAGGCCGCCTCCTTGGGGCGTGCCACACGTCGAATCTCCAGCACATCTTCGAAACCCATGGTGGTGATCAGCCCGACCCGGGCGCCTTTTCCTTCCACGATGGCGTTGGTCCCAATGGTCGTGCCGTGGATCAGGTAGCCCACCTCGTCCATGGTGACCCCGCCGATCTCCAGGATTTCTCCCAGGCCTTTGAGAACGCACTCGGCCAGGTCGTGGTGTGTGGTTGGCGTCTTGGTGTAATGAAAGGCCCCCTTGACCTCGTCCACCATCACCACATCCGTGAAGGTCCCGCCCACGTCAATGCCGATTTTCATCTACTCGCCCCCATTGTATGCACTATGCCCACTGCAAACGACTCCGGCCTGTCCATCTTTTTGTTGTCTCCATATGGGGTGCTGTGTCCATGCCGGGTGCCCCTCTGCGGCCGAACGGGTGTCCACAGGGGGCTCCGAGGACCTTCCGGGAGACGCCGGGAATCACCTCGGTGGTTGGTCGGCGCAGGCGAGGTCGCGAGGGGACCTACAACCCGGCGATTTCCAGCGACTCCCTGAACCTGGGGTGTGCAATCTCGATCAACGCCCTGGCCCTGGACCGCAGGCTTTTTCCCTTCAGGGAGGCGACGCCGTACTCGGTGACCACGTAGTCGACGTCATGCCTGAGGCTGGTGACGGCGGAACCCGGATCCAGGGAGGGGACGATCTTGGAGCGGCGTCCGTCCCCTGAGCAGGAGGGAAGCGCGACGATGGACTTGCCTCCCTGGGAAAGGGCGGCGCCGCAGATGAAGTCCGTCTGCCCTCCGACGCCGCTCACCTGGAGGCCCTGAATGGTCTCGGCGTTGACCTGGCCGGTCAGGTCCACCTGGATGGCGCTGTTGACGGCGTGCAGGTTTTTGACCTTCTGCAGCACCGCCTGGTGATGGGTGAAGTCGGAAGGAAAGGCCTCCACCTCGTCGTTGCGATGGACGAAGGCGAACAGCTTGTCCGTGCCCAGCATGGTGCTGGTCACGGTTTTGCCCTCCTTGAACCCTTTCCGGCTGTTGTCCGCGACGCCTTTTCGGATCAGGTCCACGAACCCGTCGGTCATGAGCCCGGAGTGAAACCCCAGTCTTCGCCGGTCGCCCAGGCAGGAGAGAACCGCCTCACTGAGCCGGCCGATGCCGACCTGAATGGTGGCCTCGTCCTCGATGAGTCCCGCGACGTTCCGGCCGATCTCGAGGTCCACGGGGCGGATCTCGGGCCGGGGCGCCTGTGGAAGGGCCCGGTCGCTCTCGAGACCGTAGTCCACCTCGTGGACGTGGATGAAGTTGTCCCCCCCGACCCGGGGCATGCGGGGGTTGAGCTCCGCAACCACCAGGGTGGCGCTTCTCGCCATGGCTGTCGTGAAGTCGGAGGATACCCCGAAGCTGCAGGTCCCGTCCTTGTCCGGGGGCGTCAGCGACACCAGGGCCACGTCCACGGGCAGGATCCGCCGGCGGAAGAGCTCGGGAATCCTGGAGTACCGGCACGGGATGTAGTCCACGCAGCCCGTGCTCAACCCCCGTGCTGTGTGCTTGTCGACCATGAAGGAGCTGAGCTTGAAGCGGTTCTCCTCCACGAAACGCATCAGCTCCATGCTCGAAAAATGGATCATGCCGTAGATCTCGACGTGCTCGAAGCGGGGGGGGTGCTGCACCAGGAGGTCGATCAGGGCGCGAGGCTCCGCGCATCCGTTGCCGATGCCGATTCTCACCGTGGGGCCCACGCGCTCGGCCAGCACGTCCAGATCGTGAAGCTCCCTCATGGCCGCCGCCTTTCGCTTCCTTCCCCGGCGCCCCGGGGCGATGGTTCGTCCGCGGTCTAGCGGTTGAAATGGGGGCGTCTCTTCTCCAGAAAGGCGGAGATCCCTTCCCTCGCCGCGTCACCGCAGGCGGTTCGCGCGAAGCCCCGGTAACCGATCTCCAGGGCCTCCTCGAAGCTCGGCGCGGCACAGCCGTCCTCGATGGTCTGGACGGTGATGGCGACGGACTCCCGGCTCAAGGGCAGGTCTCCGGCCATGGGAGGGTCGGGAACCCGAATCTCGCCCGGGTCCACACGCCCGTCCGCAAGGGCGGGGAGCTTCCCGGCGAGCCTGTCCACCTCTTCGACGGCCGCCGGAATCAGCGAGCCGAGGTCCTCCACCAGACGACTGACCATGCCGGTGCCGGCAGCCTCCCCGGCGGAGACGGGTTTTCCCAGGGTGAGCATGTCGTTGAACAGGGAGGCGCCCCGGGGCCATTTTCGATAGGGCACCACGGCCCCTCCGACCCCCGGCAGGATGCCCAGGGTGATCTCGGGGAACTGGAGCTTGGCATGCTTCACGGCCACGATGGCGTGGCAGCGGATGGCCAGCTCGAGGCCGCCCCCCAGGGCCATCCCGTTGACGGCCGCGACCGTGGGCTTGCGGATTCGATCCAGGTAGCGCTGGGGACGGGCCCACTCCCGGGTGTACGCGTATAGAGCGTCGAAGTCTCCGAGGACCTCCGGGAACCGACCGATGTCCGCTCCCGCGCTGAACGCAACGCTTCCATACCCAGTGATCACGAACCCCTTCACGGACGGGTCCTCGTCGTGAGCCTCGAGCACGGCCAGGATCTCGTCGGTGATCTCGGTGGTCAAGGCGTTCAGGGCCTGGGGCCGGCGGATGGTGACGACCTTGACCCCGTCGATCTCGTCGACCAGAACGAACCGGCGAAAGTCCTGGTAGCTCGAAAAGGAGGCTCGGGCCGCGGGGAAGCCGGGACGCTCGGAAAGGAAGCGACTCGTGATCCGTTGGACCTCGTTCTCTCCAAGCTCCCGCATGAGGTCCAGCGGCCCCTTGCGGAACGCCAGGGCGATCTGGCACCCGAAGTTGACGTCCTCCGGGATGCCGATTCCCCGATCGATGATGTCGAAGGTCTGGGAGAACAGGATGCCCAGAAGCCGGTCCCGAATGAGACCCTGCAGGTCAGCGGGGACCTCCACCGGGGCGCCCGGGCGGTGGGTGTTCCACCGGTCGACCGAGTGCAGGATCGGGGCGGGGCGGTAGTGCTCCCCCTCCTCCATCTGCAGGCCGTTGGTCTCCAGGATGATCGGGTTCCCGTTGGCCATGTTGATCACAAAGAACGGCCCCGCAAAGACAAACGACTCCGCCACCTTGTCGATCTGGCTGGCGGTGGCGTGCTCCAGCAGGTACACGGACTCGTTGCACCAGTTGTCGAAGATCCGGTCGAGCACGAAGCAGATGGCGTTGTCCGTGATGATGGGTGCTTTCCCCGTGGCCGCAAAGAACCAGAACAGGTGATCCACCACCTCCGGATCGACCTTTTCCCACCGAACCACCTCCACGGCGAGGCTCCTCCAGGCCGGGGCGAAAAAGTGGGTGACCGTGGCGCGTTCCGGCCGTTCCAGCCGGTTGAAGATCCGGTCCGCGGGAATGGAGCTGGTATTGGAGGTGAGGATGGTTTCGGGGCCCACCCGCTCCTCGATCATTCGAAAGATGGTCTGCTTGAGGGGGATGTTCTCCGTGGCCGCCTCCATCACCAGGTCGCAGCCTGCGATCCGGTCGTAGTCCTGTGTGAAGAAGAGGTTCTGGAGAACTGCGTCCGCCTGCTCCGGGTTCATCTTCCGTTTGTCCACGGCCTTTCGGGCATACCCCTCGAGCCGCTCCCGGGCGCTTCGAAGCGGACCGTCGGCCACGTCCACCAGGTGAAGGGTGATCCCCGGCAGGGCGCTCTTCATGTAGTAGCCGATGTCCGGGCCGATGGTGCCGGCCCCGATGATTCCCACCTCCCGGGGCAGGGATAGTTCGGAGCGGAGCAGCAGGGGATTGGACACGGTGGGGTACAGTTTTGACTTGGAATCCATGGGCTTCCTCCGTTGGTTTCTGGATCTGGGACGCTCTGCTGCCATGCCCGGACGAGGGAGTCTGTTCGCCGCAGGACGCAGGCGGCTTCCTATGGGGGGCTGTACATGCCAGGAAGAAGGTTCTTCCTGACCTTGCCCAGGGAGGTCCTGGGGAAGTCGCGGCACGTCACGACCTGTTTGGGCCACTTGTACCGAGCCAGGCGGCCGTCGCAGAACCGGGCCAGGTCCTCGGCGGTGATCAGGGCGTTGCCCCTGCAGATGAGGTAGGCCACACCCACCTCCCCCCAGGCCTCGTGCCGGGTTCCGACCACCGCCACATCCTCGATGTCCGGATGTTCTCTGAGGACCCGCTCCACCTCGGCGGGGTACACGTTCTCTCCACCGGAGATGTACATGTCCTTGGCCCGATCCACCATATAGAAGTAGCCTTCCTCGTCTCTTCGGGCCAGGTCTCCGGTGTGGAGCCATCCGTGCTGGATGGTCTCCTCGGTCAGCACGGGATCCTGCCAGTACTCGTTCATCATGATCGATCCCTGCACCACGATTTCGCCTACCGCTCCGGGGGTCTTCACCGGCCTGCCCGAGCGGTCCACGAGCTCCACCTGGGCGTGAAACACCGGCTTGCCCAGGGTCCCGGGCTTGCGCAGGGAGTCCTCCTCAGAGGCCCAGAGGAGGATCGAGGTTTCGGTCTGTCCCATGATCTGGCGCAGGGAGAATCCGGCCTCGGCACACTGCTCGAACAGGGTCAGGGAGGTCTTCTCCCCTCCGATCACGGACACTTGCAGGCTGCTCAGGTCCCCGCGTTCCTCGGGCGGGACTTGCAGCAGCGATCGGTAGACGGTGGGGACGGCCAGGAACTTGGTCACCCGGTAGCGCTCCATGTCCCGAAAGGTGCGCTGTGCATCGAACCTCCTGTGGAGGACCATGGTCGCGCCCTTGTAGATCACGGGTGACGCCTGAATGAAGAGGCCGCCCGAGTGGAAGAGGGGAAGCACGACCAGGGTCACGTCGTCGAAATGCAGCTTCAGAAAGATCTCCGCATTGAGGCAGTTGAAGAAGGTCTTTCGGTGGCTCAGGACCGCGCCTTTGGGCTGACCCGTGGTGCCGGAGGTGTACATGATCACCTGCGGCTCCTCGGGGTCGGCCGGGCCGAGGTACCGGGTCAGCGTGGGTCGACGGCCGACAAAGGCCTTCACGCTCCCCCGGTAGTCCAGATAGGCGCCGAGGTCGGATCCCTCGGCGACCCCGTCCCCTTCGTCCTGCAGTACCGCCTTGAGCATGAAGGGGAAGGTTTCTTCGAGCCGGAGCGACCCCGCGAGGTCCGCATAATCCTCCTCGAGCAGGAAGAGCCGGGGTCTTGCGTTTCTCAGGGTGTAATCGAGCTCCGGGGCGGCCAGCCTGAAGTTGACAGGAATAAAAATGGCCCCGAGACGGGAGCATGCCAGGAAGATTTCCAGGAACTCGGGACGGTTCCTCAGCATGGCGGCCACCCGGTCTCCCTTTTCGATGCCCAGGAACTGGAACCAGGCGCTCGTGTGGTCGGCCCTGCGGTGCAGGTCCAGGTAGGTGATTTCTTCCCCCTGGTAGATAACGGCCGGTTTTTCCGGATAAAGCTCGCTCCAGCGTTGGACCCACCAGGCCGTGTTCATGGATTTGATCATGTCTCCGCCCCGTCCTCGTCATGCACGCCAGGGATCGGCGGACTTCATCTGCCTCTGGAGGCGCCGCCTCCGGTTCACTCCGGCACGAGCACGAACCGGCAGTAAGGGTCCCCAAGGGCGCTGCAAGCCCTCTCCTCGGCCCTGACCTCGAACCCCAATAGGGCCGAGCCCATACCAGCCACAACCCCTCGGATGAGGTGGCACACCGGCGAATGAGCCTTTCCATAGGCTTCGGCAAAGGGAGAGGCCGTGACCGAGACCTCCAGGACCTGGGCCGCACGGTCGTAGCGATCCAGGTGGAACTTGCCCCAGCCGATGAATCCGCCCATTTCCATCATGAAGTCGAGGATCTCAGGATCGGTAAACCCGTGGATGTCGCGGTACCGTGTGGAGGACAGGAACCCGCCGTCGAACCCGCCCCGGTACATGGGGTGCTCTCCTTCGGCGGCTCCGGCCTCGATCGCCTTCTGAATGCCGGCCAGGGTCTCGGGACGAATCAGAAGGTAGCGCACGCCCTTGTAACGAAGGGCTCCGTCCTCGGGATCGGCCACGATGTCTTGCAGGATCGGGTTGGCTTCCGTCATTCCTTACAGCTCCTTACTTCATCAGCCCCGGCAGGTAGAGCGCCAGCGAGGGAAAGAGGATGACCAGCGCGATGGTGACGGCGTCACAGACCAGAAAGGGAAATCCGGACCGATAGATGTCCCGCATCCGTGTTTCCGGCGGTGCGACTCCCTTCATGACGAAGAGCACCAGGCCGAAGGGCGGTGTGGTGGTGGCCATCTCCATGTTGATGAGCATGATGGTGCCGAACCAGAGGGGATCAAAGCCCAGGCTTTTGACAATGGGCAGATAGACGGGCAGCGTCACCATCATGATGGTCAGGGGCTCCATAAAGATGCCCATGAACAGAAGAATGATCTGCATGATGATCAGGACCATGATCGGAGGAAGATCCAGCCCGGAGGCCAGGCCGACCAGCCCGGAGCTGGCGCCGCTGAAGGCCAGGATCTGGGAGAAGGCCATGGCTCCGGTCATGATCATGAACATCATGACGGTGACCCGAACCGTTGAGACGATGGACTTCTTGACGACCGGCCACTGCCAGCCCTGGTAGCAGAAGACCAGTACGAAGCAGGCAAGCGAGCCCAGGGCCGCGGATTCCGTGGGCGTGGCCACACCCAGGAACATCAGTCCGATCACCAGGAAGACCACGGTTCCCAAGGGGAGCACGTACTTGACGGTCAGCAGCAGCTTTCTGCCCAGCGGCACCGGGCTGATCTCGTACTTGGGTGCCAGGTGAGGCTGCAGCCAGGCCCGAATCACGATGTACCCTCCGTACAGCAAGGCCATCACGACGCCGGGCAGGATGATGGCCATGAGCATCCCGCCCACCGAGAGACGGCTCAGCGAGGCGAGCAGCACGCCCAGGGCGCTGGGAGGGATCATGATGGCCAGGCCGCCGCTTCCGATGATGGGCCCGATGCTCATCTCCTTGCTGTACCCGCGCTTCTGCATCTCCGGGACCAGGACCGAGCCCAGCAATGCACAGCCCGCCATGGCCGAGCCGGACAAGGTGGCGAACAGGGAGCCTCCTCCCACCGCCAGGATGCTCAGCCGGCCCGGCACCCTTCCGATCCACTTGTCCAGGGTGTCCATGACCTTGGCCGCGATGCCCGCCCTGAACATGATCTCGCCCATGAGGATGAACAGGGGCACCGGAAGCAGGGAAAAGGTGCTGACGGATCGGTAGATGCTCAAGACGAGGGTGGTCAAACCGACCGTACCGCCCCAAAGGAGATAGGCGGCCACGATGTTGATGAAGAGAAAGGCGAAGGCGATGGGGACCCCGATGACGAACAGGAGGGCCAGCGAGAAGAAGATGATACCCAGGATGAGCCACCATTCCATCGCGGTTTCCTTTCAGGACCGTTCCTCTTCTGGTTTGGACTCGATCAGGAACCAGCCGATGTCGCGGACGGCCCTTCGCACGAACTGCGCGGAGAGAAGAAGGCTGCCAACCGGAATCACCACCTGGATCAGGTGCACCGGGATCTCGAGGGCGGAAGGCGTGTAGATTCCCCTCTGGAAGTAATCCCATGTCACCATGGCCCCGAATACGGTCAGCACCACGGAGACGAAGACCCCGATGAGCGAGCTGAGGATGTTCAGGCCCCGGGCGGTCCGTTCCTCGAGCTGGCCGACGACGATGTCCACCCGAACGTGGGCCTCCTCCCGCAACACCCATGCCGACGCCAGGAAGGTGATGTAGAGGAGCGTGCACTCCGCGATCTCGGTCACCCACATCTGGGAGATGTCGAAGAAGGTCCTGAGTACGACCTCGCTGCACACGGAGAGCATGATGAAGATCAGAAGGGCCCCTGCGAGAAATGTCATGGCTTCCATGGCGAGATCCAAGGTTTTCAAAAGACGCTTCATGGCCCCCCCTGACGCCGGCCGGTCTGAAGATCGTCCGACCCGGCCCGATCCGGCCCCACCGACAAACCGGGGCGGACCGGGCGGATCGCGAATCACAGATTGCCGGTGAGCTTCTTGAGTGTGGGCACCAGATCGGGAACCTTCTTTTCCAGGTCCTTCCACTCCGCGCCGTAGGCGGCGTCGAGGAAGGCCTTCTCATCCTCGGGCGAGAAGTGGATCTTCTTGATCCCCATTTTGTCGTAGCGCTCCCACTCCTCGGCCAGCTTCTCCTTGAAGTAGGCGATCATCTCCGGTTCGAATGCGATGGTGATGTCTTGGATCTTCTTCTGGACCTGTGCGTCCAGGCCGTTCCAGACGTCCAGGTTCATGAGGATGAGCGTGTTCTGGCGGGTGTAGAAGGGAATGTCGATGACGTACTTGCAGTTCTCGAGCCAGCCCCAGTCCGCGGGACCCAGGGTGGAGAAGCCGAAGCCCTCGACCAGCCCCCTCTCCAGAGCGGTGTAGGTCTCACCGAAGGAGACCGTCACGGGGACGACCCCGATTTCCTTCATGAATCGGTCGTAGAGGGCGGCGGTCCTCATCTTGATGCCCTTGAGCTCCTCGAGGGACGAGATCTCGTGGTTGATTCGCAGGTAGAAGGGATCGTAGACCCAGGTGCCCAGGAACATCATGCCGATCTTCTTGTGCCGCTCCACCATGAAGTCGTGGAAGCCGCCCGGTTTCCTTTCCTCCTCCAGGGAGACCTTGCTGAGGGTGAACGCGTTGGTCTCCGGCGCCATGGGCGCATAGTAAGCGGTGGGGTTGAAAATCACCTGGACCATGTTGTTTCTGAGCGCCTCGGCCTGATCAAAGGCCGGGACGACTTCGGGTCCCCCGACCCAGTCGATTCGAACCGAGTCCCCGCATTGTTGGTTCACGCGGTCGACCCAAGTGTGGATCATGGCGCAGACCGCATGGTCCTTGGGCAGAAAGCTCACGGCTTTGAGTACCTTGGGACCGGCGGTGGCCGTGGACACGGCTCCGAGGTAGAAGCCCGCGGCCGCCAGACAGATCAGGGACGAAATGATCATCCTTTTCATGGTTCCCTCCCCTCTTTGAGATGGTTGTGAACCCCACATCCCGCGTACATTCCCGGGCGCACCACCGGCGATGCCGCGGAGCTTCAGAAGTCTCGAATGCCGATCACCTCCTTTCCTCTCATGTCACCTTCACGCTCCCGCCCGCCTCGGCCTCCGCCATTCGAACCAGGGCTTCGGCCACGCGCTCGAGCCCGTGCCGGTGGACCAGAAACGCCAGCCCGTTGTCCAGCTCCGCCGGGCTCCTCGCGTCCTCCTCCCCTGCCTCCGTTCTCTCCTCGTAGGCCAGGGCCCCGACCAGACACCAACGGACGCAGAGCGGCCCGTCCTCCCCTTCACACATGTCGCATTGAAGCGGGAGGCCGGAGTCGGGCTCCTTGAACAGGTCTCTGGAGGGGCAGGAGACGCCGCAAAAGGCGCATTCCCCCTGCTCGCGGCCGTTGGAGAGGTAAAGGTTTCTTCCGAGGCACTCCGCATCGGTGTGGCCCCCGGCCAGCACGGGAAGGAAGACATCGTCCAGCTCCCGCCGGAGCACCCGGATGCGGGAGCGGGACGTGTTGGCGGCACTGTACTTCGGCCTGGCGTGGGAGGCCGAGCAGATCACCTCGCATGCGCGGCAGCCGGTACAGCGGTCCGCGTCGATTCTGATCAGCCGGACTGTTTTCTCGGCCATACGTCCCCTTCGGGCAGGCCGGAGGGCTCGACCTCGTTCGAAGCCGGCTCGAAGCCGTCGTCGAGAATGCCCCTTTCGACGAAATCCTCGTACACGTAACGGAGGTCGAGCTTCTCCAGCGATTCCCTGGTCGGAATCGCCTGTCGGTTCCAGCCTTTGAAGCGATAATAGGCGTCCAGGAGCTTTTCCTCGTACTCTGGAAATCGTTTCTGCCAATGATCATCCGGCGGACGTTCGTGCTCCCTTCTCAATCCTCGCTTGATGTTGATGGCGCGAACCAGGTTTCTGTTTCGAGCCGATATGTGCCACAACCCGTCCTCGTCGATGTCCATGCCGGTGGCGGCGGAGATGAACGAAGGATAGTTGTGAATGTGATAGGGGGTCTTGTACATGAAGGAGGACAATCCGGCGCACACGCCGGCGGAGTCGTCGATGTAATGCATTGTTTCCAGCCAGTCCACCAGCTCGCAGGACAGCTCGATCGAGGGATAAAAGGGGTGCTTGTTGTCCCCGTCCCCCCACTCCAGAATGAACTTCTTGAAGCGCTCCTCCTTTCCGGTTGGAACCTGAATCCAGTCCTTGACGAACTCCTCTCTCCACGGCTTGGGGAGGTAGTGCTGGGGAATCTGCCCTTCGATCTGGGTGATGCTGGATTTTTCACCGGTGGCGATCATCAGGAAGTACAGCGGGTTGAGCACTCCCAACTTGATCGGCACCTGCTCGTGCTTCTTCACCGTGTTGTGATCGAACGCCTCGGCACCGCGGCCGATTCGCCGGGCCGCCCAGTAGACCCCGTCGGCCAGGACGTCCCCGATGCCCTCGCGTCGCACGATTCGGTCGAGAAGCCAGAAAAACCGTTCCTTGGTGTCGGCGGGCATGCCTTCCAGCTCGCGGTCCGTGAGGATGCCCGCATGGTAGAGCTCCAGCGCGAACGCGATGACCTGTGGCGCCGTGAACGCGTCGACTCCGTAGTGCAGCCCCCGGCCCGCCATTCGAAAGCCGAAATCGAGGTCGGCGTCGGCGTAGGCGGCCATCAAGTAGCCGAACTTGGACCAGCATTTCAGGGGAAAGCTCGGGGCTCCGGGGGGTTCAATGATGGCCCCGCACTCGAGCGGACAGTTGTAGCATCCGATGAATCGCTTCACCTCCCGTTGCATGACGTCCGCCCACTGCTCGTCGATCGCCTTTTCCCAGAACTGCTCCCTCCGGCGGCGGGCGTTTCCCCAGGCAAAGTTGGTGGTGTGCCACGCATGGATGAGGTTGAGGTTGGGCGACCCCAGGGTGCTGAACAGGATAGGTTCGATGTTGATGGGGTGATCCAGCCGGTGGCGAATGAACTGGAGGACGTCGTTGCAGAGGTCGATGAACTCGGCGGGGCGAGCGACATGGATGTCCCGGGTGCCGCGAACGGCGATGGCCTTCAGCCTCTTGTCTCCCATGACGGCGCCGAGCCCAAGCCGGCCTGCGCTCCCCCGGTCGGCCTCGATGGAGGCGAAACGGACCCGGTTTTCTCCTGCCAGGCCGACGGCCGCCACTTGGACCCAGGGGTCCCGAAGCTCTTTCCGAATGAGCTCCATGGTGTCAAATGTGCTTTTCCCCTGCAAATGGGAGGCGTCCCGAAGCTCCACCTTGTGGTCGTGGATCCACAGGTACACCCACTGCGGGGATCGGCCGCGAATGATCACCCTGTCGTAACCCGCCTGCTTGAGCTCCGGCGCCCAGAACCCGCCCATGACGGAGTAGGCCATCAGGAGGGTCTGTGGAGAGAGGGTCGAAACGATGGTGCGGTTGGCGCCTGGAGCGGGTGTGCCCACCAGGAGGCCCGTGCCGAAAACCAGGGGGTTGTCCTCGGAAAAAGGCTCCAGCTCGGGGGTGATCTTGTCCCACAGGACCTCGGCGTTGGTTCCGAGTCCGCCCAGGTGCATCTCGACCAGCCTGGGATCGGTTTCCACCCGCTCGATGTTTCCCCGGGACAGGTCAACCTCCAGCTGGAAGCCGGTTTCAGCGTACCTCATCTTGGTCCTTTCAGGCCGGATCGGGTTCAGGCGCCTTCGTGAAGATGCGGGGTCAGTGCTCTCTCCGGATCACCATGGCGCACGCCACGCCCGTGCCGCCGCAGATGCTCGCGATGCCCAGTTCTTTGTCCAGGCGCTTCAATGCGTGGTACAAGGTCACCAGAATGCGCACTCCGCTCTCACCGGTCGGATGCCCCAGGGCGATGGCCCCGCCGTGCACATTCAGCTTCGACCGGTCCCAGGACAAGACCCGTTCGTTGGCGAGAATCTGGGCCGCGAAGGCTTCGTTGACCTCGATCAGGTCCATGTCGTTCAAGGTCAGGTTCGCGTTCCCCAAGGTCCGTGGAATGGCCACCGCCGGCCCTTCCCCCATGTAGGCGTTCTCAACACCCACAGACGCATAGGCTAGGATCGAGAACAGCGGCGGCACCCCCCAGGCCCTTGCCCGCTCCCTGGACGTCAAGAGCAGGCTGCTGGCCCCGTCGCTGAGCCCGCAGGAGTTCCCGGCCGTGACCGAGCCGCCTTTCTTGAAGGCGGCCGGCAGCCGACTCATCTTCTCGAGGGTCGTGTCGCCGCGGATCGGCTCGTCCTGGTCGAAGACCTCCTCGGCGCGTTTTCCGGTGGCGGGGATCACGACGGGGACAATCTCTTCCTCAAAGGCGCCCTCGTCGCGGGCCTTGGCCGCCTTGAGGTGGCTCGCCAAGGCGAAGGCATCTTGTTCCCCCCGGGTGAGCCGATACCTGTCGACCAGGTTCTCTGCCGTCTGCCCCATCAACTGGTCGCAAACCATGTCCCGGGTATCGTTCCAACCGTCCATCAACACCTGATCCCCCATTCTGAACCCTTCCCATCTTCCGGTCTTCAGCAGAAAGGGGATGGTGCTCATGCTTTCCATGCCGCCGATCACGGAGGTCCCGATGTCTCCCAGCAGGATCCCTTGTGCACCGAGGATGGCGGCCTTCATGCCCGAGGGGCAGGCATTGTTGACGGTGACCGCGTGGACGTGCTGGGGGATGCCGGCCAGGACAGAGGCGATCTTGGCCGGGTTGGGACCGTTCCCGGCCTGCCGGCAGTGACCGACGATGACCTCGTCCACCGTCTCTCCGGTGCAGCCCACTCGTTCCAGAACGCCGGAGATCACCCTGGCGCCCAGGTGCCGTACGTCCATGTCCTTCAGGCTGCCCCCGAACCGTCCCATGGCGGTTCGGCAGGCACTTACACATTGAACGTCACTGATCTTCATGCCGGTCCCTTCTCCCGGCCGGCGGATGTCACCGCCCGCCGTCAGCGGATCCTCACGGAGTGCCGTAAATGCCGATGGCCACAATCGAGCATGGACCGCCCATGTTCTCCGTGAGCCCGATCCGGGCGTTCTCCACCTGGGCCCCGCCGGCCTGTCCCTTGAGCTGTCGAATGATGTCGCAGGTCATGCGGATTCCGGTCGCGCCCACAGGGTGGCCGCAGCTGAGCAACCCCCCGCTGGTGTTCACCGGGAGCTCGCCTCCGGCGTCGAACACACCGTCGTCGATGCAGCTCCCGATGTCCTCCACCCGGGAGCACCACCCCATCGCCTCGTAGGTGAGGGCCTCGTTGATGGTGAAGCAGTCGTGCACCTCGGCCACGTCGATTTCTTTCAGGGGATTGCGAATCCCGGCCTGCTCATAGGCCATGCGAGCGGCGATCTTCGGGGCTTTGAACTCTGAAAAGTCGCTTCTGGGGTCGAAGTAGGGCAGATCCCAGCCGGAGTAACAGGTAAACCCGATGCCTTTGATCAATGTGTAGTCGGGGTTGAACGCCCTGGCATCCTCGGTTCGAACCATCACCAGGGCGGCGGCGCCGTCCGTGGTGGGGCAGCAGTCCAAGACCGTCAAGGGATAGGCCACCATGGGGGAGTTCAAAACGGTTTCCAGAGGCACCTCTTGCCGGTACTGGGCCTTGGGGTTGTGGACGCCGAATCGATGGTTCTTGACGGAGATCTTGGCCAGACGCTCCCGATCGAGGAGACCCCGTTCGATCAGGCGGTTCGCGTAAGGGGCAAAGGTGCCGGGTGCGGTAAACCCCTTTTGGTAGAACGGGTGCATGGTGTCGACCATCATCTTGACCAGGCTGTTTTGTGGAGAGCGGTCTCTCAGCTTCTCGACCCCCAGGACCAGGGCCACGCGATACCTCCCGGCCAAAAGGGACCAGGCGGCGTTTTGAATCGCGTCCCCGGCCGATCCGCAGAAGTTGGACACCCGTGTGATGGGGATTTGATAGAGGGACAGCGGCTCTCCCAGGTCGTGGCCGGCCTTGCCGTGGTAGACCGTGTTGTCCGGAAAGGCCGTGCTCAGCCAGGCGGCGTCGACATCCCTGGGTTCGATCCCGGCCTCGTCGAAGGCCTCCAGGGCCGCCTGGGCAACCATGTCCCCGTAGCTCGAATCGAAGTTCTCTGCGAAACGGGTGCAGCCGGTGCCTACGATGGCCAAGCGATCTTTGATGTCAATCATGGAAGGGGGCTCCTTGATCAAGGGACAAGGGTCAGGCACGGCACTTCCAGAAGTAGTTATGGAAGAAGTTTCCGTCGTGATACTTCCTCAAGGTCATTTCAACCGGCATTCCGATGTGGACGTGCTCCGTCGGGGTGTCCGTCATCTGAAGCGTGATTCGTGCACCTTCCGGGAAGTCGACAATGGCCATGGTCGTTGGAGGGTCGGGCGACGGGTAGTAGTACTCGTGATTGAAGGAAAAGAGCGTTCCTCTCTTGGACAGCTTGGTCGGTTCGAAGTCCTCCCGGGCATTGCATTCAGGACACACGTGAATGTCCTTTAAAAATTGCACCAATCCACACTGACGACATGTTCTGGCGTAAAGCCTGATGTTGTGATCCCGTTCACGGTAAGACATGCTTATTGAAGAGAAAGGCTCCGTACTGGGAGCCTGGCCTTTGATGACCTGTCGAAAGCAAAGGTATTTGTTGTAATTGTTCAGTGGGTTGGAATGTTCAAGGTGTTTGTGGATGGAGACTTTCTTCTTCAGCTTCGACACATGGTCGGTGACTCGAACCATCATGGCATCGCTGCCGTCGCCGTACGTTGCAAACAGAATCAGCGCACCAGGCTCCGCCTTCTCCAGGGCCGCACAGAGGAGAACCAGGGAGTGGGCGGATCCCAGGATTCCCGTGGCCGGTGTGATCGCATCCCGCGTTTGGGTGCCGGGATCGAACCCGAGCTTCTTTGCCAGCTTGATGTGGGACCGGGCGTCGACCACGGGCAGGACCAGTCTGGACACGTCTCCAGGCCCCACCCCCGTCTTGTGGAGGACCTCTTCCACGGCCCGGCCGACCAGCCGCATATAACCGTACTCCTGACAAAAGCGGACATCGTCCTGCCGAACGTAGGGGTCCTCCTCGCGTCTCCACAGGTCGATGAACTCGTCGGAGATGGACACGCTGGCCACGATGTCGCCGACGACGTCCTCGGATCCCATGAGAAGACAGACCGCCCCGTCGCCCAGGCCACACTCCAGGGCCGAGCCGGGTTCGGCCGGCCGGCAGTCGGCGGCCGCAACCAGGACATTCTGGCAGGACCGGCTCTGAATGGCGTCCATGGCCCCCAGCATCGCGGCGGTGGACGAACGTAGGGACCCGATGTGGTCGGTTGTGCGCATTCGCTGTGGCAGGTCCAGGGCGAGCGCCATCAGGCTCGAGGTCAGCTTCTCCCGATAAGGCGGTGAGACCGAAGCGAAGAACAACCCGTCGATGCCCGTGGTTTTCCCTTCCTCGCCCTCGAGGCAGTCCAATGCGGCATCCGTCCCCATGGTCAGGCTGTCCTGGTCGAAGTTTGCGACGGTCCTCTCACCTCTTCCCGCGGGCCGTCCCCAAGCCTCGTCCACCACGCTTCTGGAAAGTCGATACGCGGGCAGGTGAAGGCCGAACCCCTTGATGCCAAGCATGCTCCACTCCTTTCCATGACCGTGATGCACCGCGGTGAACCGAATTTCGGGGACACCGACCTTGGTGCACGAGACGGGTCGTGTCCTCGGGATGGGGTTTCATGTATGAAGTATGGTGTCCTCGAAATTCCGTTGCAGGTTTCAAGTCACGGGTTGCAGGGAACCCCATGACACCCGCATTCCAGGTCACGGCTTGCCGCTTGGAACATGCAAGCCGCCGCTTTCAACGGCACCGCGGGGCTTTGGGCCTGAAGGACCCATGAATTTCGTATGGTGTCCCCGAAACTCTATGGTGTCCCCGAAACGTCCGATCCAGGAAAACCGCACCACCTCCACCGCAACACGGACCCGTTGAGGCGAAAGGGGATCAGGAAATGAAAACGGTCAAAGGGTGCTTGGAGCGCCGGGCGTTTCCGCCTCAGGCGTTGCGAAGACACCCTGAGTCAATGGCGGCTTCGATCTGTAACCGGCACGCGGTTCCCGGCATCAGCATGCAGTGCGAGCATCGGCAGGAGTGAACGTGTGCTCATCGTCAGAGCTCTTTGTTCAGGTCAGGAAGGGAACCCATGAAAACGCGTTCTTAGTAAGAAATGGGACGTTTCGGCATGGGGTCGAGCCCCTGCGCCCGATGACCCGCACACCGTTGGAAGCCAGGCGAGGCAGGTCGAGAAATCGAGCCCTACAGAAGGAAGGGGCTTGACAATTTGGCTCTGTATACCGTATACAACTCCACGTGTCAAGCCCAAAGAGAGGGGATGTTCGGAACGATGCGGACCCGTTGGGCGAGCCAACCGTGATATGGCGGTGGTCCGACCCCGGTGCTGCCGATCAGGCCCGAACGGCTGGGGCTGATGAAGACCCACCAGGACCCACCGGGACAAGGACCCCCGGGTCCGCGTAGTTTGAACGGTGCACTGAGCGCCCTCCCTCCACACGGTGGACCCCAACAGAAGGAGAGAGCGATTCCCCTCCAGTCAGCGGAATCGTCGCCGGACATGGAAAACCGTGAGACCATCCTTCAAGGAAAACGGGTGTTGATCGTGGACGACGAGCCCGACGTCCTGGGGGCACTCGACGAAATGTTGTCCGATTGCAAGGTGGACACCGCCGGTACGTATTCATCGGCCTGCCGTCTGATGGAAACCACCCGGTATGACGCCGCGATCCTGGACATCATGGGCGTTCAAGGGTACGAACTGCTCTCGCTGGCCAATCAAAAGGGCATTCCGGTGCTGATGCTCACGGCCCACGCGCTCAGCCCCGAGAACCTGGCGAAGTCCATCAAGGAGGGTGCGCGGGCCTATGTCCCCAAGGACAAGATCTCGGAGATCAGAGGGTTTCTGGAAGACATCCTCGAAGAGACACCGAGGCGCGGGCGGTTGGGGCGGTGGTTTTCGAAGCTGGAGCCTTACTTCGAGAAACGTTTCGGTCCCTACTGGAAGGAGCGATCGGATCCGGAGTTCTGGAAGAAGTATCATTGCTGAGCCCTTCCGCCGTTTTTGAAGGACGTCTCGACAAAGGGCGTTTTCGCCTGAGAAGGGAAGCGAGATGCAGCAGAAGAGCTATCGCCTGGGGTGTGACATCGGCGGGACGTTCACCGATTTCGTTCTGCTCAACG
>CAYYVD010000052.1:0-19726 GCA_964475045.1 uncultured Desulfobacterales bacterium
CGGCGGAAGCGTGCTGGACACCGGAAAGGCCGTGGCCGCCCTGCTGACCAACCCCCCGCCTGCGACCGACTACCTGGAGATCGTGGGCCGGGGGCTCCCCCTCCGGAACGATCCGGCCCCCTGGGTGGCGGTCCCCACCACGGCGGGAACCGGCGCCGAGGTCACCCGGAACGCCGTGCTGGCCTCACCGGACCACCGGGTCAAGGTCAGCATGCGCAGCCCGCGCATGCTGCCCGCCCTGGCCGTGGTGGATCCCGAGCTCACCCTGACCCTGCCCCCGCAGGTGACGGCCGCCACCGGCATGGACGCCCTGACCCAGCTGATCGAGGCCTTTGTGTCCCGTAAGGCCAACCCGCTCACCGACGGTTTCTGCCGGGAGGGCCTTTCCCGCTGTGCGCTCTCCCTCAGGCGTGCCGTTCAGGACGGAAGCGACCTGAACGCCCGAGTGGACATGTCTCTGGCGAGCCTCCTGAGCGGTCTGGCGCTCGCCAACGGCGGACTGGGCGCGGTTCACGGCATTGCCGGCCCCCTGGGCGGTCGGATCGACGTCCCCCACGGGGTGGCCTGTGGACGGTTGCTTCCCACGGTCTTCGAGGCCAATGCGCAGCGGCTTCAGTCCGAGAACCGCGCGCATCCGGTCCTCGAGCGCTTTCGGGAGGTCGCCCGCTTCCTGACCGGCGATCGCCGGGCCGACCTTTCGGACGGGACGGCCTGGCTGGACCGCCTGGCGGACGATATGCCCCTTCTACCCCTCGGCCGTTTCGGCCTCGAGGAGCCGGACCTGGGTCCTGTTGCCGCCAACGCCTCCAGGGCCAGCAGCATGAAGGGCAACCCGGTCAAGCTCACCGAGGCCGACCTGATGGACATCCTGCGGAAGGCCGCAGGCCGCTGACCCGGGCCGCGCCGGACCGTATGGCGGCTCGAGGACTCGGGCGTTGGTTGACACCGGAACCAATGGACCCAACGTTGTGAACGTCCCTTGTTCTCCATTTGAGCCACGGAAAGGGAGGTCCGGTTTGGGGGGTGTGACGCCATCCACGCCGCAGTCCTGGGTCCGGGCCCGCGAGCGGAAGCGCAGGGAGCGCGAGACCAACCGGCCGGCCGTCACCGTCCTCGGCACCCTGCCGCCCATTCGGGGGCTGAGCAGCTACTGCCTGGAGCTGGCCCGCGCCCTGGCCGACGTCTGCACGGTGGACTTTCTCTCGTTTCACCGCATCTACCCGTCCCTCCTTTACCCGGGAGGGGGCCTTCGAGAGGACCGGTCCTTCCCCCCTCTGGCCCGGGAGCTCGTAACCGTCCGGCGCGCCTTGAGTTGGTACAATCCAATGGGCTGGCTTCGGCAAGGCCTGACCTCCCCCGGAGACCTCCTCCATGCCCAGTGGTGGAGCCTCCCCCTGGCCCCCGTGGTGGCGGGCGTGGCCCTGGGGTATCGCATGCGAAAGCGGCCCGTGGTCCTCACGGTGCACAACGTCCGTCCCCACGAGGACTCAGCCGCCTTTGACGGGGCCTGCCGGACCCTCTGCGCCCTGGCCCACCGGGTGATCGTGCACACGAACTCGGGCCGGGAGGCGTTGGTGAGACGGCACGGCGTGCCGAGAGACAAGGTGGCGGTGATTCCTCACGGACCGCTGGACTTTCACGTGCAGCGCGACGTGGACCGAGGAGCCGCTCGAAGGGACCTGGGCCTGGCGCCGCAGCATCGCGTGGTTCTGCTCTTCGGCGCGATTCGGCCCTACAAGGGGGTGGAGGTCGCCCTTCGAGCCTTTGCTCAGGTCGCCCATCGCATCCCCGAGGCCCGGCTGCTGGTGGCGGGGAAGGCCTGGGAGCCCTGGGAACCCTACGACCGCCTGGCGAGGGACCTGGGCGTGCGGGACCGCATGGTGCTTCGCCTGGGCTACGTGCCCTCGGCCGAGGTGCACCGGTACTTCGAGGCGGCGGACCTGGTGCTCCTGCCCTACGAGCGGTTCGAGGCCCAGAGCGGTGTGGGGGCCACGGCCCTGTCCTTTCGAAAGCCCCTGGTCGTCACGGACGTGGGCGGGCTGCCCGAGCTGGTGGAGGACCCGGCCTTGGTGGTGCGCCCCGGTGACGTAGAAGGCCTTTCGTCCGTCCTGCTTCGGTGCCTCTCGAGCCCCGAGCTCCTGGGACGGATGGCCGAGCACGCCGCCACGGCCGCCCGCCGAATGGCCTGGCCGGCCGTGGCGGAACGGACCCGGGAGGTGTATCGGGACGTCTTGGCGCAGGGCCGGACCGGGACCGGGGCACGAGGTTGCCAGTCCGGTTGAAAGCGGCTACAATCTTCGTAATCACGGTCGAAGAGGGGGTCATGGAGAGCATCGGCGTCAAGGAGCTTCGCGATCAACTGAGCAGGGTGCTTCGAGAGGTGGAAAGGGGCCGTGGCGTGAGAATCCTCCGCCATGGTGTTCCGGTGGCAGAGCTGCAACCGGTGGCCAAGAGCGAGGCGCAGGCCGTGCGGCAACGGCTGCAAAGAATCGGGGTGCTTGGGGGAGGAAACGGCCGAGTCCGCAAGTGTCAGCCCATTGCGGCGCGCCCAGGATCCAGGCAGGTGTCGGATTGGGTCATCGAGGAACGCCGGTGATCATTGATTTCGAGACCCATTGCAGTGTGAACGCCCGAACACTCAACCCCACCGGCCGTTCCGCCGGGCCATTGGAGTGACAAACACCGCTTGCTTTCCCCCCTCAAAGACATTCTCCCCGCTCTCATTCGATACCCCCTGGCCCGCGCAGGCCGGATGCGGCCCGGACCGCTCCTGAACCTCACCTTCTCGGTGACGAACGCCTGCCAGTCCCGCTGCCGCACCTGCCGAATCTGGGAGATCTACCAAAAGGACCCCGGGCTTCGTGACCAGGAGCTCACCCTGGAGGAGATCCAACGGATCTTCCGCTCCATGGGCCATGTGGCCGTGTTCAACGTGAGCGGCGGCGAGCCCTTCCTGCGGGGGGACCTCGTGGAGATCGTCCGGCTCGCCTGCCGGTTCCTCACCCCCGGGGTGGTCCACATCCCCACCAACGGCCTGGCCGTGGACCGGGTGGTTCGCATGACCCGCGAGCTGGTGGACCTGACCGCAGACCGGGGCATTCAGCTCACCATCAAGCCGAGCCTGGACCACGTGGGCGAGAAGCACGACGCCCTCCGGGGCGTGCCCGGAAACTTCGACAAGGTCATGCAGACCTTCGAGCGCCTCAAGGCCCTCTCCCGGGAGCACCCCCACCTCCACGCCGAGCTGGGCACGGTGATCTCCCAGTGGAACTGGCAGGACGTGGACGAGATCGCCGACTTCGCCACCGGCCTGGATCCGGACAGCTATCGCAACGAGATCGCCGAGGAGCGCTCCGAGATGTTCAACCGGGGGACCGGCATCACCCCGGACCCGCGTCAGTACCGCGAGGCCATTCGGCGCTTCGTCCGCCGTGTGCGGAGGGACATGACCCGGCGGTCCCGGTTTCAGCGCCTGACCGGGGCCTTCCGGCTGGTGTACTACCAGCAGGCGATCCGGATCCTCGAGGAGCAAAGACAGGTCATCCCCTGCTATGCGGGCCTCTCCAACGCCCACCTCACACCCTACGGCGACATCTGGGCCTGCTGCACCCTGGGCGATGACCAGTCCATGGGCACCCTGAGGGATTGGAGCTACGACTTTCAGGCCCTCTGGAACGGCGAGCAGGCCCAACAAGTGCGGGCGTTCATTCGAGCGGGCCGCTGCCACTGCCCCCTGGCCAACCAGGCCTACTCCAACATCCTGCTACACCCGCCGAGCCTGTTGCGGGTGGTACGAGAGGTGGTATCCTATGCCTGAAATCAGTCGGTTTTTTTGGAAAAACCCCGCCCCTTGATTAGGAGGCACAAGATGAGATGGGTCACAGAAGCAAGGCATGTCGGCGAATACAAAATCAAAATCAAGTTTGATAATGGAGAAAGCAGGGTGGTTGATCTGCAACCGCATTTGGACGGCCCAGTCTTCGAGCCTTTAAGAGATCAGAGCTATTTCAAAACATTTTATGTCAGTAAGGATCTCGATACGGTCGTATGGCCGAATCACGCGGATTTTTCACCCGATTTTCTGTATGAAATCGGGTCGAAGGCGATGGAGTCAAATGCTTCAAGAGAGTCGCAGGATGAGGATGCTCGAAACAAGTCCGCCTGATGCTGTCAGGTGATCATCGTGCCGGGAAGAAAAGCGAAGGCCATCTGGATCGTCCTCGGCATCCTCCTGCTTCTGGGGGTGCTGGCGGGTGTGTTCGCAGACGACCTCCTGAGCGCCGTGGGCCGGTTCCCCGTGCACAGCGACGCACCGGCCCCGTCCGACGCCGTGGTTGTGCTCAACACGGGCGTGGAGTACTACCCGAGGCTCATGGAGGCCGCCCGCCTGTACCGGCAGGGCCTGGTCCAGCAAGTGGTGATCAACGGCGATCGCAAGACCGACACCCTTCGGGTCCTCGAGCAGCAGGGCTACCGGCCCTGCTGCCCCTGGTACGAAAACCGCCTCCGCGTCCTAAAGCTCTTTGAGGTCCCCCGCAGGGACGTGGTCTGCATCGGCGCGGAGGACGCCTACGACACGGTTTCCGAGGCCGAGGCCGTGGGCCGCGTCCTGCTCGACCGGGGGGTGACCCGGGTGATCGTCACCACGAGCAAGTCCCACACCCGGCGCGCCCACGTCATCTGGACCCGCATGTACGGCGACCGCATGCGGATTCGGACCCTGCCGGCCCGTGAGGACCCGTACGACCCCGACGCCTGGTGGCGAAGCGGCCGCCAGATTCGATGGGTCCTGGCGGAGTACGGTGCGTGGGTGTACTATGCCTGGAAGATGGCCTTGGGCGAGGACCGGCGTGTATCCACAGAGCCGTCCTCGGTGACCGTGGACTGGGGCTCCCTGTAGCCAAGGAGGAGTGGGTGCGGTACTGGATCACCGGAGCCACCGGATTCGTGGGACCCTACCTGGTGCGGGCCCTCGTGCGAGACGGCCACACCTGCCGGTGCCTGGTGCGCGAGGGGTCCGGCAAGGACGCCCTGGATCTTCCCGGCGTGGAGACCGTGGAGGGGGACGTGACCCGGCCCGCCACCCTCGAAGGCCTGGCCGACGACGTGGACGGCGTGTTCCACCTGGCCACCCTCGGGCACATGAGCAATTTCCGGGTGACCGAGGCCATGTTTCAGGACGTGAACGTTCGAGGGACCCGCAACGTCATGAACGAGGCCCTTCGTGCGGGGGCCCCCGGGGTGGTCCACTGCAGCTCGGTGGCGGCCATGGGCATCGTGCCCGAGGTCCCGGCCACGGAGGAGAGCCCCTGCAACCCCCACCACCCCTACGGCCGGAGCAAGCTCGAGGCCGAGCGGGAGGTCCTCCGCATGGTCCGCGAGCGAGGGCTCCCCGCGGTGATCGTGCGCTTCTCCATGGTCTACGGCCCGGGCGACTGGCGGGACATCCTGCGGCTCACCCGCATGGCCCAAAAAAACCGGCTCCCCAGAGTGGGAAACCGGTCCAAGCTGACGCCGTTGATTCACGTGGAGGACGCGGTCCAGGGGCTCATGAAAGCCCTGGACCACGGCCGGGTGGGGGAGACCTACCTCCTCACCAACCCGGAGTCCATGCCCTTTGACCGCATGCGCGAGGTGATCCAGGAGGCGCTGGGTCGAACCCCCCGCGCCCTGTGGCTTCCGGAGCTCGCGGTGCTGACCGGAGCGAGCCTGGTGGAAGCCGTGTGGGGGCTCCTGGGCAAGGCGCCTCCGGTCACACGAAAGAACATCGAGTCCACCCTGGCGGACCGGGTGTTCTCCGTGGACAAGGCCCGGCGGGAGCTCGGCTTCGCCCCCCGAAAAGACCCGAAGGAGGGCCTGCGGGACACCGTGGCATGGTATCGGGAGCAGGGATGGGTGTAGCGGAGAAAACAGGCGGGAGGGTCGAGCGGGAGGTCTTCGGGGTCACCTATGACCGGTACGTGCTGCTGCAGCTCCAGAGGCTGCTCACCCGGGACCTGGGGCTTCGACGCGTGGTGGAGATGCCGAGCCACGGGGCCAAGGCGGCCGGGTCCCTCTACTCCATCGGGTTCGCCCTGGCCGGGTGCGACGTGACCCTGGTGAACCCGGAGCCCGAGATGCTGCCGGCCTGGAAGGACCTGGGAATCGAGAACCGTCTTCAAACGGTCCAGGAGGCCGACTGCACCGGCATCCGGTTTCAGGAGGGGGCCTTCGACCTGGCCTGGAACTTCGTGACCTGGACCGAGCTGCCCGACCCGCCGGCCTTCCTGAGAGAGATGAAGCGCATCGCCCGGCACGTGCTCCTGGTCACCTGCAACAACGTGCAGCCCGGCTACCCCTGGCACCGGCTGCTCCACCGGCTCTACGGCTTCCCCTGGACCCACGGCGAGGTCCGGTACAACCACATCTGGACCGTGAGGCGGCTCTTTCGAGAGGCCGGCCTGAAGGTCCGCGAGTACGGGGCCATCGACACCCCGGGGTGGCCCGACCCGAGCGGCCCGCGGGACGTACGCCTCCACCGCCGCTTCGGTGCCCCCACGCAGAGACCCCAATGGGAGGTGCCCATGGTGGACTACGTCCGGAAGAACCGCTACCCCCGGTGGATGCGACTCCTGGGACGCTGGGACATGGCCTTTCGAAAAGGGGTGTTCAAGCTGCCTATGAGTCATTTGTTTTATCTGTTGGGGCGGCATCGCTGAAATGCCCATGTTTCATCAGCTCAAAGATATCCCCCGCTTTGTCCATGAATCCACTCAGGTCGTGTCTTTGGATGTTTTTGATACGATGTTGTGGAGGCATGTCCCTTGGGAGCGCGTGGCCAAGCGCGCAGTCGGGCTGT
Organism: uncultured Desulfobacterales bacterium; assembly: GCA_964475045.1. Lineage (GTDB taxonomy): Bacteria > Desulfobacterota > DSM-4660 > Desulfatiglandales > HGW-15 > JAIPEI01. The sequence continues at coordinate 6,839 of CAYYVD010000052.1, forward strand.
TGGCAGATCGTATCAAGAACAGGCTTGGCGTTTCCCTGGATCCCGAAGCATTGATCCGGAGTCGATTGCGGTTCAAAGAGGAGAGAGAACGTGCAGAGATCCCAGCAGACCGCCATTGGAATGTTTCCCAGTGGTTGAACCAGGTGAGTGCCACGCATGGACTGGATGAGCAGATCGTTCAGGATGCCGGGCGAGAGTGTGAAATCAATGCGGAAGCGGCATTTCTGTCAAAGGGACCCTTTGTAGGCGAGATTCTGGAGCGCCTCCGCAAAAAAGAGGGTTTGCTTGTCATTGCCATTAGCGATATCTGGATCGAAGATGAATGGATGGGTGAGCTTCTGGAAAGATTTGATATTAAAATGGATGCCATATTCACTTCATGTTCGATGAAAGCATCAAAAAAAGAAGGCACTCTCTTTCGAGAGGCCTCTCGAAAGCTGCATCGTCAACCAGACGCGTTTCTCCATGCGGGGGACAATCTATTTCACGACAAGCTTCGAGCGCAGATCAGAGGCTGGCGATCAATGTGGGTTCCCAGGAAGCATCCAAAGTATGGGGTTTGGATTCCGAAACCCGCTCAAAAGGGAATTCTATCCTGGTCGCCTCACTTCGATTTGATCTCCCTGCTTGATCACAAACCCTCTGATTCAAGCGATGTGGTCTATCGTGCTGCATATAGTCACCTAGCTCCTTTGATGATCATATATTCCATATATCAGTGGAAGTTATTTAGCAAATACAGCATAAATGATGCCTATTACATTGCAAGGGATGCATATTGCATGAAATACGCATATGATATGCTGGAAAAGTATTTGCCCGGAAGTCCGAGGCGACATTACATCAGGCTATCACGGAAATCTCTGGCCCTGGCCCATCCAGACGATTTGCTGGTGACAGCGCAGCCTCTCCCGGGAAAGGTGGGGAAAAAGACAGTCGACGAATGGTTGAGCAACTTTGTTCTCCCGGAAGAGCTGTCAGATGTTTTGTTGGCCGAGGCAGGATATTCCAGAAATTCCTCGTTCGATAAAGCATTCAGAAGATCGTTTGTGAAGGCTTGCAGGAAACATTCTGAGGAAATCGCTGCTTGTCGGGCAGACTTGTCCGCAATGATCCGTGATTACCTTGTCCAGATTACCGGTCGTCAGCCCGCGGGTCGCATTGCGATCGTTGACTCAGGCTGGGCCGGGACGATTCAGGACATCCTCAGCCATGTTTTATACGATGTGGAAGGCATTCTTGGAATCTATCTCGGTGTGAGCAACCAAGGTCACCCCTCAAGGCCTGCCTCCTTGAAGTTCGGCATGTTGAGAGACGATTATCGCTCGATGAAAGGACGAAATCCGTGGGAGGGTACTGCAGGTGTGATTCGATTGTGGGATACGCTACTGAGGGAGCCGGTCGGAACGACCCGTCGGTTGGCCAGAAGGGGTGACGGGACCATCCATGCTCAAATGGATTCTCCCGCCCGATTTGGAGAGAAGGAACGCGAGCTTGCAAGAACCGTGTTCGATGGGGTGCGTGCGGGCATTGAAGGGTACCGGGCGTCGATTCCCTTGATCGTCAATGTGTCGACCACTTTGACGTTGGAAGATCTCATGTCTGCGGCCAAAGCCATTGCCTTTCCTTTGACGACTTGTCCTCACCGACACTTTGTAGAGGGATTGGAAGATATCGGATTTGATGAGGGGGCTGCAGCCGGTCAATGGCAGAGCCTGCATTCGGTCGATTTGAAGGCCTTTACTGCATGGATTCCAGGCTTGCTTTGCAAATACAGGTTGGGCCCGGTCATCCCTTGGATGACGCCGCTGTTGCAAGTCGCAATCCAATGGCAAAAGCTCAGAGCCGAAAAAACATCCATCAGACAACATCGTTGAAGTCAACGCGCGGAAACGCTTCTAACTTGCCTCCGGCGGTGGCATTGTAAACCTTGCAGTCCAGCTGTTCAAACGCCTTTGCCAAAATCCTGTAACTCTGAAACAATGGCCCATCCAGATGCCAACTTTGGGACAAAAAATCGTAAGATGGCCCGGGCATGTTTGGAGTACACTGGTAAAAATACTTGCGTTGATCCGTTTCGTTCCTTATCTGGTAATCACAATCACATCCAATAAGATAGACCTCTTTGAAGCCCATATAATATGCTAATGGAAGACAACAGCCTGCTACCACATTTTGAGCGCTATCCAGTGGGTAAACCAAGTTCAAATTGGCCTTGCCCTTGAGCCACATTTGATGACTCACAAGCGGTTCATAAAGTAAGTATCGGACCTCATGTTCTGAGAAGAGATCGTTTCTTAAAAAATAGGGCTTCAAATGAAATGGAAAGAATTTTATTGAGGACTTTGTTTTCTGGTTCATTAAACCATATAGCTTGTCGTTGAATGAAGGGCTTTCCCATCCATTGAACAATTCATGGGCGATGATACAGTAATAGTTTGGATTGATTTTTTCATAATCTGGGTGGAGAACAAACCAATTGGTTACGAAAGTGACTTCGTTTTTCAAGATAGACAAATCCTGCCTATTCAATGATGGGCCGTTACCGATGATAAAGCATCGTTTGTTGCGATGGGTGTTGCGTAGCTTTCGGATGTTACTCGATTCCGTATCAATCCAGTAGACGTACTCCCGAAACCATCGAAAGAGCCTCCGGATTGCGGAGAACAAGAGGCCCGACTGGGAGATAGGCAAACGCTGTATCAGTCTTTGAACGGCCAATGGCCTCCCTGATCACACATAGAGATACTCATACATATGTCTAAGCGCTGTGAAGGCTCAACGATATGGAATGTCAGATGAATTCTTCCTGGATTCCCAGTAGGGTGCCTGGGGGGTGGTTGATCAGGCGGCTCTTTCGCCGCAGGAGGTCGTGTTGATTCTTGTGTGCAAGTATAGAAAAAACAGCTTGGTTATGTCCCTGCCAAAAGCTGTGAGCTGTTTCGTCAGATTCACCAATGCTGTGGGAAATTTTCAAGAAGAAGATATCATTGAACTCTTCGTAGCGTATCAGCGGCGCTGAGTATAGCAATGCCTTGTCCGTCACAATAGAAACTGCCTTTTCATCATCTCCTACCGTGACCCATCCCTCGGTTGCACCAAGGCTGTTGTGAGTCGACACGGTCAGGTCGACCGGTCGATCATGAATCACCTGCCTCCCTGCTAAATCGAATCGTTCAATACCGTACCCACCATTGACGGTGGCGTAGTACAAAGAGGATCTGTTGAAGCTGTGTGGATTGATGACAAAGCTGCCAACGCGGAAATAGAAAGGGGACAAGGGTTTTAGTTGAAACTGATAAACAAGATCAAGCCTCGGCTCTTCAATGAACACGCGATATGTTTTCCAAAAATCGCCCAAAGGGGTACAAACCTTCGCTCGAACCGGTATGTACAAATCACAGGCATCGACCCGATCGGGAAAGAGCAACGCAGTGGGTTGGAGGTCATTGACGACCAAGCCTGATCGATCATAGATCAGCGTGTCCCCAGAGTAGGCACCGTCCGACTGACGAATGGAGCCGAAGAAGCCGTGAGGCAACCGGAAAATGAGATCGTTCTCGGCGATGGATGGAAAAGCCAACGAGGAGATGGTGGCGCCTTTGCGCTCGGAAAGCCTCACCCGAACCGCAGGTGTTTGGACAACTCCCCTTTGGGCGTCAATGAGCACCTCGTGGCTCGAACGGTCCCCTGCGCCGGACTCAAATGTCAGAGCGCCTGTCTTCTCTGTTGCTTCCGCGATACTGACGAAGACATCGGCGGATCGAACGCTTCCGTCCCGATAGCAACTGACGCGGTCCACGGAATAGGGGACTTCATCCCCCTGGTACTCCAATCGAAAAGGAACATGGACTGCGCCTGGAGGGAAGCGATACCGCTCTAGAAAGGCATCGCCGCGATGCGGTTCGCTGAAAAAGAACAAGGGCGATTTTTCGCCATGAGACGAATGTTCTGCAAAAATTGCACGGATCATGGCATTCACTTCGCCAAATGTTTCGCCCATGACATTGTTGAATAGTGTATGTTTCTCATCTGTGGTAAAGGTTCGAAAGTCACTTGCCCATAAAAAACATAGCTTTTTCCAGACCTTTTCGAGTTCTACTTCTTTCTTTTTCTGACACCCCCATAGGTTCACCAACCATTCAAGTTGTTTGATCCTTTTAAGTAATCTATAGCATTGGGTGTTTTTCTTAACATTGTCTCGACCACAAACTGACCATCTTGTGATGTTATATCTTTCTTGCTTCTTGCAAGGAATAGGGATTTCACTGGTCTCGATCTGCACTTTTGTCTGCGAAGGGAAAGCTTCCAGAATCTCCGAAGGTGTGGAAAGCAAGACGTTCTGCATGTCTTTTACGTATCTCAACATACCTCTGATTCTTAGAAAGTCGTTCGCCTTATGTTGGAAATGAAAGTGCTCACTGCGATGTGGTTTATAATCAAATATCTCCAAGTCCGAGCCGTATATGGGGAGCGCCCTTTCCTCATCCGGTGATCGATGCTTCATCAGGGACGCTGCAAATTCCTGAATGGTGAGTTCACCCCACACACAGTGCTGGAATTTCTGAAAGAGAATCGACGAGTTCCATAGGAGTCGAAGGGTTTTCCCTTCACAGCCCAGAACTCCTTGCGGGCGATACAAGCTCACCTTTTCCGTCTGTGGATGGCCGGCGCTGTTGTCCCAGTCCATGACGATCACGTCATAGCCTGCTTCGCGGTAAATTTGGACCAAGCCGCTCGAGTAGATCTGCTCGTTCAGGTAGGCGATGATCGGGCATCGGCCCAACAGGGAGCGGTAGATGTCATTGCCGATGGCCAGGTTTCTGGCATTGACCTCCACAGGAATGGTTGGGAATGCCGCCTGGATGTACCCTGAACCGATGACATCGACGATCCCCTGCTCCCAGCACTGCCTCAAGGTCTTGACAAAAGTGCCGTCTTCCCGATCAATCCGCTCGAGTGTAAAGGCCGAAAACTCGATACCGATCTTCAAATGCTCGGTCATGGCCATCTCCAGCAGTGGCCAGTAGCAACGGTCCAGGATCAGCGGATAATGCTCCATGGGAACGGAGGAGTACTTCAGGTTTGCATGAAAAATGAGATAGGTGTGGAGTCGGCTCATGGATGGGATCTCGCGGTTACTCCTGGGAGAGCATGTCTTCCTGGATCAGCACGTCGAAAGGGATGTCAATGAGGCTTTTGCGGCCGACGACCTCTTCGAGCTTGACTGAAGGCAACCCTGTCCCTGGGTTTTTCAGGGCCAGCATGTCTCGCTCGATGACCGTACCGCGACGGATCTTCCTGGCACTTGCAATGGACACGTGGTACTTTCGTCTTGTGATCCATTCCTTCTCTGAAACGGTCTTGGAAGTCGACCCCACTGCGGATTCGATTTCTCTCAAACCCCGGCAAAGCCGAAAGAACTCATCCGGTTCCATTGAAATCGCATGGTCAAACCCCTCCAATCGTTTGTCCAGCGTGACGTGCCTCTCAACCGCGGACGCTCCAAGCGCCGCTGCGGCCAGACTGATGTGAATGCCATGCTCATGACCCGAGTATCCGACCGGAACCTGATATCGTGCTTTGAGGAAAGGAATCATTGACAAATTCGATTCGTCGACCGGTTGGGGATAGGCAGAAACGCAGTGGTTGAGTACAAGCTGGGTTCGGTGGTTATGGAACAGGCGCACGGCCTGATCGATTTCCGCCTCTGTGGCCATGCCCGTTGAGAGAAAGGTGGGAAGGCCTTGCTTTGCCACGTGTTCTACCAGTGGAAGGTTCGTCAGTGAATGACTTGCCAGCTTCATAGCACTGACGCCGAGTTCAATGAGCCCGTCGGCCGCCTCCTCGTCAAAGGCCGTGCATAGGAAATGGAGACCCTTAGACTCGCAATGGGATTTGAAGTTCTGCATTTGCTCCCATGTCAGTTCGAGGTGCTCCCTGATTTCACGGTACGTCTTTCCGAAGCTCGGGAAGCGGTCATCATTTTGATCCAACACCTCCCCGACTGCAAGGCGCGACACGGTTCGTTTCTGAAACTTGACGCAATCGGCCCCACAAAGGGCTGCCATGTCGATCAGGCTGTGGGCCAGTTCCATGTCTCCATTGTGGTTCAGACCTGCTTCCGCGATGATGAACAGCGGGGATCCTTCTCCGATGGAACGATCGGCCATCTTGATGCACTCTGTCATGTGGCGCTCTCCCTAGAACCCACGAATCAGGTTGTTCTTGATGTCGACCGGCGGTATGTCCACGATCGGCGTGTGGGGGACATCTTCGGCCGTCACCTTGACATGTGCGAATGCCGGCCCCTCGGTTTTTGTGAGTATGGGCCATTGCCGGCTCATATCTTCCAAGTCCTCGATGTGCAACACGGCCGAGTAACCCGTGGCCTCGGCAATCTTTCCAAGGTCGATGGTATCGGAGATGCAGCGCTGTCCACCTGTGGTTCCATAGGCCTGGTTGTCAAGGACCACGTGCAGGAAATTCAGAGGCTTCGCTTCGACCACGGTGGCCATGGACCCCATGTTCATCAACAGGTTGCCGTCACCGTCCAGAATCACGATTCTCCGCTGCGGCATCGCTCGAGCGAGCCCGACTCCGATGGGTGCTGCGTGCCCCATGGACATCAGCATGTAGAAAACTCCTTTGCGATGTCCTGCCATGAAGGCCTCACGGCTGATCCGCCCATTGGCGGCAATCACGAGATCCGATATTTCCACGTGATTCAGGATCCACGTTATGGCGTCATATCGTTTCATCGATCATCCCTCTGATCAAGACAAGTGCTGCAGGTCTCTGGGTTGAATGCATGGTTTCACTCACCTGCTCCACAGCGTTCACCAATGCATTGTCCGTCTTTGGAATCCAGTAGGGAATGCCGACACCGTCCAGTACCTTGTTCTGAACCCGCGCCCATTCCCAATGCTGCCTTTCATCCTTTTGCTCGTAACCTCGGTAGGAGATGACCAGAAAAAGGGGAACCTCATAAAGGACGGGCAGGCTGACCAGCGCCTCGAGCGCATTTCCCAGCCCCGTGTTCTGCATGAGCGCCACGGCTGTACGCCCTGCCAGGGCGCAGCCGAAACCCAAGCTGACAGCGATGCCTTCTTGGACTGCCGGAACGTAATCCACCTCCGGATCCTGCTCCAGAACTGGAATGACCGATCGAAACACCGAACAGGGTACGCCTGAGAAAAAAGAGGCTCCAGTACCTTTGAGGATATCCACGAATCGCTTGCCAGTATGCATGTTTCCCTCTTACGAGAGGATTCGAGAAAACAGATCTTCGATGCTGCTTGAGTCCAACGTTCCAGGAAATACGCTCCCGAGGCCCTTGTCTTGGAAGACACGCTCCACCATGGCAGCAGTGTCTTTCTCGTCGATCCCGGTCTCTGCGAGATGCTCGGGAACGCCCAATCCATACAGGAACTCGCTGATGATGGTTATGCAATGCTTCGCTGCATCCGGGTCCTGGACTTCGCACGCTTTGGGATCGAGGCGCCGTTGAACGCAGGCAAGCCTTGATGCAGCGGAGGATCGCAGGTGGTCGAGGACTGCGGGGATGGTCACCGCCACTGCCATGCCGTGCGGCAGAACCGAGCGGGCGCTGATGGCTGTTGACATGGTGTGCATCAGTCCTGTGCGGAGGTTGTTGATCAACATACCGCCCATGGTTGCCGCCATAGAAAGGCATTTCCGGGGCTCCAGGTCGTCCGGGTCCTCGACCGCTTTCACCAGGTTTCTCCAGACCAGGGACATCACTTCCAGAGCCATGGCATCGGTCAGCGGTGTGGAATACCTGTGGAGAAAGGCTTCCAACCCGTGGGCAAATGCATCCAGCCCGCTGGCCACCGTGATCGTCGGGGGCAGTGTTCGGGTGAGCTCCGGATCCACCAAGGCCAGATGCGGGCAGATGCGGGTGCTTTTGATGGTGAACTTCCGGCCGGTCGCCGGGTCCTTCAGTACCGCATAGCGGGTGTGCTCGCTGCCACTGCCCGAGGTGGTGGGAACGGCAATAAGAGGCACAGGTTCATTTTCAACCGTGTTTTCCGCTTCGTATCGCGTCAGTGGTCCGGGGTTTCGGGCCAGGACACCGGCGGCCTTTGAGGCGTCCAGGACGCTGCCGCCTCCAATGGCGATCAGGAGTTCCACGTTCTCATCGATCACCATCTGCTTCAATGACTCAATCGACGGGATCTCGGGTTCTGCGGGCACACCACCGAAATGCCTGACCGAGTGCCCGTTTCGGACGAGAAGCTCCCTCGCTCGATCCACGATCCCCGCTGAGAGCGCATATCGACGACCGGACACAATCAGGCAATTGCGAGCAATACCGGCAGTCTCGAGATCCAGCCGATCCAAGGCTCCGATGCCGAATACGAGTGCTGTGTGATTCGAGTAATGGAAAAGAGCCATGCTCAACCTCTATTCTCCGGGAACTCTTCCATGAGCCATTCGATCATCTTGACATCGAATGCATCGTCCACATCGACCATATGCCTTCTGTCCCGAGTAATCAGGGGAAGGATGCGGTGGCCGGTCATCGACCCTTTCTCCATAATGGTTGTGTACTTGATCACGTCGACGGATGCTGTCTGCCAATATACCGGTGGGAGTTGCTGTCTGGGAGCAGGCGAGGGCATGTAGTACTTCTCCTCCATCAAGGGACGCAGGTACTCATCTTGCTCTCGCCACATCCGAAACGGCGATTGATGCGGATCACACACCGTCTTTGCCGAATCTGCGTCGGGGTGTTGCGAGAAGAGTTCCAAAGCCCTTGCGACAAGACCGGGTTCACGAATGGGCGATGTGGGGCGAAGATGAACCACGTAGCTTGGGACGTATCCTTCGTTCTGCCCGAGCCATTTCAGCGTGTGGACAAAGACCGGCCAATCAGGAGAGTCGTCTTGAGCCAGCTCAGATGGGCGAAGGAAGGGGACCTCTGCACCGTTTGCACTGGCAATGGATGCGATTTCCAGATCATCGGTGCTGACGACGACTTTCTCAATCATGGGATCATTGAGGGCATACTCGATGGAGTAGACAAGGAGTGGCTTCCCTTTCAGCGGGATAATGTTTTTCTTGGGGATTCCTTTGGATCCGCCCCTGGCGGGAATGATGGCGCAGACTGTCATTTTGACCCTCAAGACCGGATGGGAGGGGGTGGCATTTCACAGGATTGAGACAACGCTACGAACTGTCTCCAGGTTTCATCATCGATCGGTATTCCATGGCTTTTTCGGATCATTGCTGTTTCGAGCTCAGGTTCTCCCGGAATTTTGATTTCTCGACCCGCCTCGGAGCCCGGCAGCGCCTTGATGATTTGGATCATTCGATCCAAGTCATCCTGGAAGGCCGACACCGGTCTGAATCGCGAAGGATCCATCGTGATGAAAACGACCCCATTCCCTTCGGGCCATTCCTCAAAAGCAGCGCACCCGGTTCCAGTCATGATCCCACAAAGGACCTCCACCATGAGGCTCAGAGCTGAGCCCTTGTGTCCTCCAATGGGCAACAGCGCACCGCCATCATACAGGTCCTGCGGGTTTTGAGTCGGCCTGCCATGCTTGTCGATGAGCAGGCCGGGATCAACCGACTCCCCCTTGTGCATGGCGATGCGCACCTTGCCCTCGGGCCAGATGCTGGTGGCCAGATCGATCAGGACAGGCGGATCGTGCCTTCTCGGCAAAGCGCAGCTGATGGGATTTGTGCCCAAAAGACGCTGCACAGCGCCATAAGGGGCCACATTGGCTCCTGCATTCACGAAACCGAGTGCGACGATTTCTTCAGCCGCCGCAGTAAGCAGGTACTCTCCGACTCGGCCGATGTGGTTGGTCTGTTGGAATCCCGAGATGCAACACCCCTTGTCCTTCGTGACATCGATGGCTGCAGCCATGCCGGCACTGGCGGTGATGTGCCCGAAGCCAAAGTGGCCGTCCACTTTCAGGATGACCTCCCCGGCATGTTCAATGGTGGGAACGGCATCGGGCCGAATCTGCCCACTGTCCAGCTCCTTTGCATAGCGCAGAAGCAGCACAATACCATGGGAGTCGATCCCGGCCAGGCTGGTGCGTGTCAGGGAACCGGCCACCTTGGCAGCCACATCGCGGTCTACTCCTTTGTAAAGGAAAATTCGCTCACACCATTCCGACACGGGTTCTGCTTGGACATAGACCGTCATTGGAGGCTTCTCCTCTTCTGTTGGTTTTCGCAGAGCAGCCGATCGAAATCAACGCGTTCGAGCACATCCAGCTTGCCGCCCCTCGTGGCGTTGGCAAGCGTCCCTCCTCGGGATTCCAAGGCCAACCGGGCCGCTTTGAAAGCGTTTCGGTGATGGAGGAGGTTTGGGTGATGGTTTTTTTCCCCGGGGTGGACGTAATCAGGATGAAAGTAATTGTGTTCGCCTTGACTACGGTAAAACGCCTGATTCCTTTCCAGGACGACGCTGTGCTGGTCGATCTGATAGTCGCAGTCAACGCCCAGAAGATAGATTTCTTGGATTCCCATAAATACAGCAAACTGGATCAATGTATACGTGACTGTGCCTCCCCAGTACAAGCGGCTTAGCGGATTCGAGCTGAATCTGGGAAGATGAGGATAGAAATCCCGATGAACGAGCCAGTAGTAAATGCAGTTCTCGGTTTGGGGAATAAATTTTCTGAAATAATATGGGAAAAGCTTGGTCAGTTCTAGTAGGCCTTCAAAGCATTTCCGATGCTGTCGCCCAAACAATGCATCCTCTGCTGCATAGTAAGTAGGACGCCAATCGGTATGGGAAAAGGCTAGATAAATTTTATTGGAGGCAAAGGTGAGTTCCGCCGACAATCGGTCAAGGTCGGCATAGCGAAGGCTCGGACCGTTTCCTATGACGAACGCGCGACGTCCTTTGTGAATACCTTTCAATGCTTTTAAGGCCTTTTCATTAATCGTCCAAGCAAGGTTGAAGGCGGCCAAGGGCCTCCTCATCCAGGGGCCGATCATTGAAGATTTTTCAACCAAGGCCGCTTGAAGGAGGCCTTTCATCGTTTCCGGCTTCTTGCAATACCGTCACGAATGGCATGTGCCATGCGCACGGCAAGTTTGTCCGGGGTGAAGTGCTTGCTGTAGCGAGCCCGGGCAACCGGCACACGCCGCTCATGAGCGGACAGACTCAGGTGGTGCAGGATCGCTTTAGAGGCCAGCTCTGTATCCAGGGATGGGATCAAGGTTCCGTGACCTCCCAGGGCTTCGGCAATGCCCCCAACATCAAAAGCCACGATGGTTTTCTCCAAGGCCATGGCCTCCAAGACGGACAAAGGAAAAGGATCGTCGCGGCTCGTCATAAAAAAAACGTCAGCGGCATCGATCCATGCCCAAGGACATTTTTGATAACCAATAAAATGAATACGTTCAGCCAAACCTAAAGAATGAATTTTGCCTACGCATTCCTTTCTTAATTTTCCATCACCGATCCAGATGAAATGAATATCTGAATTTGATTGAAATACACTTATTGCAGTTTCAATAAACAAATCTACACCTTTTCGTAATTGTATGCTTGCAACATTAACAACAAAGGGAACATATCTATTTATGACATTTTCATTAGTAAACGAGCCAACCTTGGTACATTCATAAACTTCAAAAGGCGTTGAATTGGGAAAGTATTTTAGTATGTTTTTGCTAGCCGCTTTGGATGCTGTCAAGTGAAAGACAAAAAAATTATGACATATTTGATTAATGTATACTAATAAATTCGGTCGACGTTTTGCAAGCCGCGAAAAAACCCAATCAGTTTCGTGCCAATAGAAATATATGGGAATATCAAATCTTAAAAAGCTCTTCAAAAGAAAACTTCCAATGCTAGTTTGTATGCCATATACATTTACATAATCAATGGAGGCTAGGCTATTGAAAATAATAAAATCATATTTATGTATACGATTAGAAATAACATTTTTGATTAAGCTGAAAAGAAAGAGATGTGGAGAACTTGAAGCAAAATAATCAAATTGAATTGATTCACTTTGGATATCGTGTATTATGTGCTCTAAGCTTCGATTCTTACCTCCGCCTGCAGTATAAAAAGGCCTATCCATGAAAACGGCGCCATATAAAATGGGTCTATTTGATTTTCTATGAAGAAAATTCAAACTAAGCCAATTACTGAACCAAAACAGCTGTTATATATAAATAAGCTTGAGTTAAAAAACTCAAGTTTCACGGAAACACATCACGCCGCCATGCGCAGCAGGGCCGTGATGACTGAATTTATGATAGGTTTACGCTCATAGGAGCAAATAGTAGAAAAATCATCACTCATCACCGACTCAGCTATGTATCTCCGTACATCTGAGAAAGCATAATGGCTACGACCTTTCACTGCATGTCTGCGTTTCGGGGTTTTATCCAGCTGCATGGCATAGATCCAAATGAACGAAGTGGCCATCATGCAGAAGTTGAGGTGGTTGACCACCGCTTGCGGATTCCTGCACTGGGTCTGAGCGCTTCCGATCTCCCGCTTGAGCTCCTTGAACCCGGCCTCGATCTTCCAGCGGGCTCCGTAATACTCGACAATCTGCTCGACCGAGAGAGACAGATCCGTGGTGAACAAGGCGATCCATCGGGTCTTTCGAAAGATCCAGACGACGCGCACAGCGCGTTTGAGAGTTTTGAGCATGACAACCTGATCGAAAGCCATGACCTGGCGGGTCCGGCCGTAGAGATTGACATCGTATGGGCAGGCCAGATCGCGGTATTGTGACGCTGTGTTGGAGGCATTGCCGAGATGCGCACCATACTTGGGTGGACGGCCTCGTCTCTTGCCGGGTAGAGCCACGGGAAGATCGAAGAGGTTGATGTCGGAGCGAAGCCTGGAGAGGAGATGGACGTTTTCTCCCAACATGC
>CAYYVD010000053.1:0-19625 GCA_964475045.1 uncultured Desulfobacterales bacterium
GTCCCCGCCTGGATCCAGGTCTCCGGGGCCGTGGCCCTCCTCGTGCTCTCGGCCAAACCCGTGTGGTCCGCCCTCCGCCGCACGGCAGGGCGTGCCTCCGGACACGGGCACGACGATTCCTGCGGCTGCGGAGACATCTGCCCGCCCCGGGAAGACCCGGCGCCCATGCGGGACCGCGACCTCTGGTAGAAGCACCCGCCCAAAGGTTGGGCGGCAAGGACCGGACGTCGAACCCTTGACGGCCCGGCCGGTCCTCCCGTCCTCCGGGCGGTTCCCGCAAGACCCTGTTTCGAAAGACGAAGCGGCTCGGGTTGCAGCAGCCCCGAATCGGGTCAAGCATGACCCGCTTCCCGGTCGCCATGGACGAAGGGGGGCGTCAAGGGGGGCTGACGGCCACCGGCCCGGGGGACGGCTGAGAAAGCCGCTCCCGCAGGTCCCGAAAGATTCGGTCGCGGCTCTGGTTTCCGTACTCCCGGCCGTTGAGGAGGATGACGAAGGCAACCGGAGCGTCCGGGCCCTGAACCCAGTAGCCGGCCAGGGACTTGACGTCGTGAAGGGTTCCGGTCTTGGCGCATGCCCCGGCCTCGCACTGCAGCAGGCCGCGGTAGGGTCGAAACCGATTCAGAACGCCGATCATCTGCCTCGCGGTGAGGCGCGTTCTGCGGCTGAGACCGGAGCCCTCCTCCACGTGGAGGCCTTCGACGCCGGCCTCCTTCAGGAACCCGTTCAGGGCCCGCCGGGCCTTGTCCGCGGTGGCCGGTGGACCGAACTCCGCGGCTCCCAGGGTCAAAAAGATCTGGTTGGCCACGAAGTTGTTCGAGTAGCGGAACACCTTCTCCACCAGGTCCTCGAGGGTCCAGGAGGAAATGTGCGTGTACAGGTGTGGAAATCGCTCCGGCTCTGCCTCGCACGGGCGTATGCCTCCGGTCACCGGAATGCCTTCGATCTCCAGGAACGCCTCGAGGAGCTCGCCGGCGTACTGCAGGCACTGGTCCGGGCTCCCCCCGAGGTTGATACGCACCCGGCCGGTTTGCCCGCTCCTCGACGCGGCCCTTCGAGCGAGCGGTGTGAGGGGGGTCTGCGGCTCCGCCGACGCCGCCCGTCCCCCCGGCCCCACCCGGACGAAGACCGTGTTGAAGTTGACGCACAGGGCCCCGTTGTAGGCGTCATAGGGGTTGAGGCTCCGGTTCGTGCCGTGGAGCACGAGCCCGGGCTCAAAGTAGCGGTTGTCCAGGAGGATGTGACGCACCCCGGTGAGCCCCCGGGAGCGGAGCGAAGCGGCGATGCGGTGGAGCTCCTCGGAGACCAGGTGGGGGTCGCCCCGCCCGGACACCACCAGGTCGCCTTCCGGGGTGATCCGAAACACGGTGCGAAAGCGGTAATGGGGGCCCAGGGCCTCCAGAGCGGCCCCGGCGGTGACGATCTTGAGGATCGAGGCCGGAATCAACGCCTGGTCCGGGTTCCGGGCGGCCAGGATACGTCCTTCCGCGTCCACCGCCATGACGGCGCCCCGTTTTCCCACGCGGTCGAGCGCGTCACCCGCCCTGCTCTCCGCGCCGGTGGAGGTCAGGCCCGGAAGGAGCCACACGAGGACGAAGACCACCCACCCCACACGCCTCTTCATCCGCCCGCCCCCTTGGATGCCCGAGGGACCGCCGTGGAACGGAAGACCGCGGTGATCACGCCGGCTCGCCTTTCAGGCCTATGTCCTCGGCGACCTCGCGCATACCCATGATGGTGTCGGTGATGAGTTCCCCCAGCTCCACTTCGAGCATCTCGGCACCCCGTTCGATGATCGACCGGTCCACACCCGCGGCAAAGCGTTTGTCCTTCCACTTCTTCTTGACCGACTTGGCCTTGAGGTCCATCACGCTCTTGGACGGGCGGACGAGCGCCGTGGTCACCACGAGCCCGGTGAGCTCGTCCACCGCGTACAGGGTCTTTTCCAGGTCCGACTCGGGCTTCACCTCCGAGCAGATTCCCCACCCATGGCTGACCACCGCCCGAATGGACTCCTCGGGCCATCCCCGCTCCCGAAGGATCTCCTCGGTCTTGGTGCAGTGCTGATCCGGGTACTGCTCGTAGTCCAGATCGTGAACCAGACCGATGACCCCCCACTTCTCCTCGTCCTCGCCCCGCTTGCGCGCCATGTACCGCATCACGGCCTCCACGGCCAGGGCATGCTTGATGAGGCTGTCCGACCGGTTGTACTCCTGGAGAAGCTGAAGCGCTTCCTCCCGCGTGGGCTCTGCAGCTGTCATGCCTTCCTCCTCTTTTCTTTCGGCGTGTTCGCCGCCCACCTTACTCCGAAAAGACGGAAATCGCAAGACGAGCGGGTCGCGCTCCCTGAATGCAAATCTCACCCGGTCCTTGTGCTCGCCCAACCGATCCCGGGTTTCTCGGGGCCCCTCGAATGGACGACCGCAGACCGTCGAGCAGCTCGGCCGAGCCGTCCGGACCCTGCTGAACACCCCGGTTCCACCGGTCCACCCAACGTCTGCATTGCATTCCCCCGAAACGTGCTTATCGTATCGAAAACGCGAACCAAGCGGGTGAATCGAGGCCGGTTGCCTCGAGACCCGCCGCACGAAAGGAAACATCATGGTGCATTGTGCAGAGCTGAGCCGGGACATGCTGCCCAACCCGGTGGCGGTTTCCGGGGCCGACGACATCGGTCTGGTGCAGGCCCGCGAGCTGGCGCTTCAGGAGGCCGGAAAGCACCTCTCGGATCCCATGTTGCTCGGCTGGTACGATCGGAGGACCGGGGCCTTTTCTCCACGGGTGGAGTGCTGCAGCGAGGAGAAGCCCGGCTGGGTCGTCTACGCGGAGACCCGAGGCGGAAGCCTCACGATGGATGTCAACAACGGCGACTACTACTTCATCTACGGCGACGTCTTCTGACCTTCGAGCGCCGTTGTGGAGGGGCGGCGGGGCGCAAGAGAGGTGGCCCCGCCTGGCGGGTGCCCTGCCCCGGCCTCAGGTCGAACAGGACTTGAAGGCGGTCCTGGTGCACGATCGAGAGGCACCTCCCGTCATTGCATCTTTCCGGAACCGGTGGTATGCTCCTCCCCGAAATCCGGCGCGACGCGCCCGCGGGTTTCGCCTGCTGTGCGAGCAGCGGCGCACGCTCTATCCCATTCCACGGAGACGCATCACAGAGACCCCGGCGTCTTCCCCCACCTTGGTGAAGGGAAGGCTTGACAGGGGTTTTTTCGTTTCAGAAGGCCATGCCGGAAGCCCATGGATTTGTGAACGCATGATTGAGGAAACAGCTTGGAAAATCAGACAAAAAAGCTGACTTTCGAGGACCCGGGTCTGGTGCGGTCCCTGTGCGGGGAGCACAATCGAAACGTTAAGAGGCTCGAGGAAAAGGTCGGCTTCTCCGTGAACGTCCGGGGAAGCGAGTTCCTGCTGGCGGGCATGGACTGGGAAATCGAGCTGGGGGCCAAGGTGCTGCTTCAGCTCTACGAGCTTCTTCAAAGCGGCTACCCGATCTACGAGAGCGACGTGGAGCATGCCACCCGCATCCTGAGCGGCGATCGCTCCGCCGACCTGAAACGGATCTTCCTGGACCGGGTGTACATCACCTCGAGCAAAAAGGTGATCACCCCCAAGACCGTCCACCAGAAAGAATATATTGACAGCATTCGAAGATTCGATATCGTGTTCGGCATCGGACCGGCCGGAACCGGAAAGACCTATCTGGCCATGGCCATGGCCGTCGCCGCCCTGGCCAGAAACGAGATCAAACGCGTGGTCCTGGCCAGACCCGCCGTAGAGGCCGGCGAGCACCTGGGGTTCCTCCCGGGCGATCTCTACGAGAAGGTCAACCCGTACCTCCGGCCCCTCTACGATGCCCTGCACGACATGATGGAGTTCGAGGACGCCTCGCGGATGATTCAGAGAGGCGTGATCGAGGTGGCGCCCCTGGCGTTTATGAGAGGACGGACGCTCAACGATTCCTTCGTGATCCTGGACGAGGCCCAAAACGCCACCACCGACCAGATGAAGATGTTCCTGACCCGGCTCGGCTTCAGCTCCAAGGCCGTCATCACGGGCGACGTCACCCAGACCGATCTGCCCAACGGAACCGCCTCGGGGCTCATCGAGGCCGGAACCATTCTCAATCGAATCGAAGGCATCCGCTTTCTCTACTTCGGCCGGGAGGACGTCATCCGCCATCCGCTGGTGCAGGAGATCATCGAGGCCTACGAGCAGGCCAAGCAGGAGCGCCGCCCATCTTGAGATCCCATTCGACCCGGCTTCCGAAGCGGGCCCGCAGCCAGGTGGACAGAGACCGATGAACGACAAGGACAAGCTCAAGCCCATCCATCGAAAGGACGGCCCCTCCTCGGCCAAGACCGTTTCCAGGGGGGACAGGAAGACCGCGGCCCCCGTCAAGGCCCGTGGAAAGTCCGACCGGGAAGGGGCCCGGAAGCGGCCCGGATCCGCCCCCTTTGCGTGGCTGACTCACGAGCGGCTTCTCTGGGGAACCCTCATCCTGCTGAGCACCCTCTTCGCCCTGTTTCTCTTTCCCAACATCCTGACCCGCGCCCCGGACTACCAGATCGGGGACGTGGCCGAAACGGGCATCAAAGCGAGCCACGACTTCCTGATCGAGAACCGGGAGCAGACGGAACGCAAGCGGAACGAGGCCGCCAGACAGGCCCTTGCGGTGTACGACTACGACCGGTCCCTCTCGGAGCTGGCCGATCGGGTGAAGGAGGCCTTTGCGTTCGCACGCAAGCGCATCGAGGAGATCGAGGAGCCGGCCCAGCCCCCCGCCTCGCTCACACCGGCGGAACCCCAGGCCATCGCCGCTCCGGACGAGATGCTGGCGTTCCGGGACCGGTTCTTCGCCATTCTGGAGCTGGCCCCGGACGAATCCCTGTTCGAGTCCCTCCTGGAAAGCCGGTTCTCCGGCGGCGTGGAGCAGGCCGTGACCTCCATGCTGAGCCGAGTCCTGAACCGCGGCATCGTGGCCAACCGCGACCGGCTGACGGTCCAGGCGGAAAAGGGCGGCATCCTTTTGCACGACCTCTACACCCAGCAGGAAACCCGCGTCGAGAACCTGGAGCGGTTCTACGACATGGAGAGTGCGGCATCTTACGTCGAAAGCCAGGCGGAGGAGATGCTGCGGCAGCTGGGCGACCCCGCCGAGGCCCGCGCGGCCGTGGAGCTGACCGCGGCGCTGCTCCAACCCAACGCCACGTTCAACCAGCGGGAGAGCGAGCTTCGCAAGGAGGTCGCCCGCAACAGCGTCAAGCCCACCTACTTCCAGATCAAGGAGGGCGAGATGCTCGTCCGGGAGGGCGAGCGCATCGGACTGGAGCACCTGGAGAAGCTGGCCGGGGAGTTCCGCTCGAGGGACCGCCTGGACATGCTGGGCCGCTTTCCCGCCATGGCCGTCCTGATCGGGCTCTTCTTCGTGATCATGTACCTGGTGGGGTTCCGAGGGCTCAAAGGCCTGCGCGAGGACCGCAGGGACCTGATCTTCAGCGCAGTCACCCTGCTCAGCCTCTTCGTGTTCGCGTGGGCCTATCGGTTCGTGGCGGACGAGGTGGCCCGGGGGTTCCCGTTCATGAGCCCCCGGAGCCTGATCTACGCCCTGCCAATAGCTTGCGGCGGCATGCTGCTCTCCATCTTCCAGGGACTGGCCGCGGCCACGAGCTTCTCTCTGATCGTCGCGGTGCTTGCGGCCTTCATCTCCGGCGGCCAGGTCGCCCTGTTCATCTACTTCTTTCTGGGAAGCCTCGTGGCCGCGTACGGCGTGCGCCGCTGCACCGAGCGCGGCACCCTGATCAAGGCAGGACTCAAGGTGAGCCTGGTCAACGTGGTCCTGGCCCTGAGCATCGAGATGATCTACGGGTCCCTGTACTCCTTCGAGGCCCTGATCGCCGTGTGCGCGGGTTTTGCCGGCGGTGTGCTCACCGCCATCATCGCCACGGGATTTCTTCCCCTCATCGAGATGGCCTTCGGGTTCACCACAGACATCAAGCTCCTCGAGCTCTCCAGCCTCGATCAGCCCCTCCTGCGTCAGCTCCTGGTTCAGGCTCCCGGGACCTACCACCACAGCGTCATCGTCAGCAACCTGGTGGAGGCCTCGGCCCAGGCGGTGAACGCAAACCCCCTGCAGGCCAAGGTCTGCGCCTATTACCATGACATCGGCAAGATGAAGAAGCCCCTGTACTTCATCGAGAACCAGCTGGCCGGCGGGAACAAGCACGAGAAGCTCGCCCCCTCCATGAGCAGCCTCGTCCTGATCGCCCACGTCAAGGACGGGGTGGAGCTGGCCCAGAAGCACGGCCTTGGGCGGGAGATCATCGACACCATACAGCAGCACCACGGGACCAGCCTGATCACCTTTTTCTACCATAAGGCGCGAGATAAAGCCGAGAGGCGGGCTGGAAAGTACTCCAGCGTCAAGGAGGAGGATTTCCGCTACCCCGGGCCCAAGCCCCAGACCAAGGAGGCGGGCCTGGTGATGCTGGCCGACATGGTGGAGGCGGCGTCCCGCTCCCTCAGCGACCCGACGCCGTCCAGAATCCAGGGCACGGTGCACAAGATGATCAACAAGGCCTTCTCCGACGGCCAGCTGGATGAGTGCGAGCTCACCCTGAAGGATCTCCACGAGATCGCCAAGAGCTTCAACAAGACCCTGGCGGGCATCTTTCACCAGCGCATCAAGTACCCTGAGACGGGCGAGCCGAAAGTGGAGAAAAAAGGGAAGAATGGACATTCAGATCAGCGCCCGGAAGAGGATCCAGGACCTCGAAAACCGGACGATCCGCCGCGAGATGACAAGAGCCTTAGAAGACTTGGGCTTTCGTGAGGGCGAGCTCAGCCTGCTTCTGACCGGCGACGACGAGATCGCCGAGCTGAACCGCCGCTACCGAGGCAGGGAAGGTCCCACGAACGTGCTGGCCTTTCCCATGTCCGAAGACCCTGCAACCGGCCCCGACGCGGGCATGCTGGGGGACGTGGCGGTCTCTCTGGACACCGCCCGCCGCGAGTCCCGGGACTGCGAAGAACCCCTCCCTCAAACGGTTTTTCGGCTTCTGATCCACGGACTGCTCCATCTCCTGGGGTACGACCACGAGGTCTCCGAACCGGAGGCCGCTCGCATGCAGGCGCTCCAGGACAGGCTGCTCGCGCAGGTGGATTGGGAGGCGTGAGCCCCCCGTGGGCTCAAACCCCGGCCGCGGTCCGGGCCGAGGTTTGTCCGGTCCAACGCATGCGGGTCTCGAGCCGCACGAAGGCCGAGCACACAGTAGAAGGAGGACATGAGGATGGCACACTTGGCAGTCAACGTCGACCACGTCGCCACCGTTCGAGAGGCCCGCGGGGTTCACGAACCCGATCCGGTACTGGCCGCCGGGATCGCCGAGCTCGCCGGAGCGGACGGGATCATCTGTCACCTGCGGGAGGACCGGCGACACATTCACGATCGGGACCTGCGGATTCTGCGTGAGACGGTCAAGACCCGCCTGAACCTCGAGATGGCCGCCGTGGAGGAGATGGTCGGAATCGCCCGCGATGTCCGTCCCGACCTGGTCACCCTGGTACCCGAACGCCGGCAGGAGCTCACCACGGAGGGGGGGCTCGACGTGCTGGCCGATCCCGACCGATACCGTGCAGTGGCGGAGCGGATGCGGGAGAAGGACATTGAGGTCAGCTTCTTCGTGGATCCGGAACCGGCCCAGATCGAGGCCGCCCGCAAGGCGGGGGGCGACATCGTGGAGATCCACACGGGACACTATGCAGAGTCCCGCTCCGAGGCGGAGGCCGGGGAGCAGTTCCTGCGCATTACCCGGGCCGTGGAACTGGCCTCGGGCATGGATCTGGGCGTCAGCGCGGGGCACGGTCTGGACTACCGAAACATCAAGCGCTTTCAAACCCTCCCTCAGATCGAGGAGTACAGCATCGGACACGCCATTATCTCCCGCGCCGTGCTCGTGGGGATGGATCAAGCCGTGCGGGAGATGATCGAGCTGATCAAGGGGTTCTAGAGCGTTTCGGGGACGCCATAGAGTTTCGGGGACACCATACGTAATTCAAAAAGGGGGTCACGTTTTCACAAGGGGTTTCTTGAATTACGTATGGTGTCCCCGAAACTCGTCCCTGTGCGTTTGATTGGGTGACTCCTCATGATTGAAGGCATCGGGCTGGACGTGGTTTACGTCCCGCGCATGGAACGTGTCCTGGCACGTTGGAATCAACGGTTTCTCGACCGGGTCTTCACACCCGGGGAGCAGGCCCTTTGCCTGTCCCGCCCTCACCGGGCCGGCGCCTTCGCCCTGCGCTTCGCCGCCAAGGAGGCCTTCAGCAAGGCCATCGGGCTGGGCATGAGAGGGGGGGTACGCTGGCGGGACATCGAGGTGTTTCACCACCCGGGGGGGCGCCCCGGGCTCCGGGTCCTCGGCAGGAGCCACGCTCTGTGCGTCGAGCGCGGCATCTCGAGCATGCACCTGAGCCTTTCGGACGAGCAGGAGTATGCCGCCGCCGTGGTGGTCCTGGAGCGGGACCGGCCTGTGTGAAACACAAAGAAAAGCGCGTCCGAACCCATTTTGTTTGCCCTTTGCAGAATAAAAAAGTAACATATTCAACCACCTCGGATCGCGAAACCGTGTCTCTGGGCCGGCGTCTGGGCGCTCTTCTGGCCCCGGGCGACGTGCTGGGGGTCACGGGGCCGCTGGGCAGCGGGAAGACCTGGTTGGCCAAAGGGGTTGGAGCGGGCCTGGGCGTCCCCGAAGAGACGGTGATCACCAGCCCGTCCTTCGCGCTGGTCAACGAGTATCCGGGAAAGCTCTCGTTCTTCCACCTGGATCTCTATCGCCTGGCGGGACTGGACGAGGCCCTTACCGCGGGCCTCGAGGAGTACCTCCACGGCGACGGGGTCGCCCTGGTGGAATGGGCCGATCACTGCCCGGAGATGATCCCGGCCTGGGCGCTCTGGGTGACCGTGGGCATCGAAGGACCCGATCGTCGCAGGATCGAGCTTTTCGCGGAACACCCTCGGTCCCTGGAGATCCTCGAGGCGCTTGTCACGGAAACGGGGTGATCCGGGTTCTCGAGCACGGCGGCGCGCCTTCGCCCAGCGCCGAAGCACGCGTGCGGACTCATCACCATTGAAGCTCATACGGGGAGCGGCATGGCATTGATTGTGCAAAAGTACGGGGGGACCTCCGTCGGGAGCATCGACAAGATTCGAAACGTGGCCGAGCGTGTCCTGGAGTCTTACCGAGAGGGAAATCGAATGGTCGTGGTGCTTTCGGCCATGGCCGGACAGACCGACAACCTGATTCAGCTGGCGCAACAGATGACCGAGGACCCGGACGCCCGGGAGCTCGATGTACTCATGGCGACGGGCGAGCAGGTGACGGTCGCGTTGTTCGCCATGGCCGTCAAATCCCTGGGTTACGAAGCCCTCTCCCTGCTTGCGTTCCAGGCGGCCATTCACACGGATCGGCTCTACGGAAAGGCCCACATCCATATGATCGACCCGCGACGCATCCAGGAAGAGCTGGCGGACGACAAGATCGTCGCCGTCGCCGGCTTCCAGGGACTGGACGGCGGGGGCAACATCACCACACTGGGCCGGGGAGGATCGGACACGACGGCCGTGGCCCTGGCCGCCGCTCTCGAGGCCGACGTTTGCGAAATCTTCACCGACGTGGACGGTGTGTACACCACGGATCCCAACGTCTGCCCCAGGGCACGGAAGATGCAGACCGTCTCTTACGAAGAAATGCTGGAGATGGCCAGCCTGGGGGCCAAGGTGCTCGAGATCCGGGCCGTGGAGTTCGCCAAGAAGTTCGGTGTTCCCATCCACGTCCGTTCCACCTTCACCAAGGAGAGGGGGACCATGGTCGTTGCCGAAACAAGAGACATGGAGAAGGTGCTGGTCTCCGGCGTCGCGTACAACAAGAACGAGGCCCGCGTCACCATCAAGAAGGTGCCGGATCGGCCCGGCATCGCCGCCAGCATCTTTCAGCCGGTATTCGAGTCCGGGATCATCGTGGACATGATCGTCCAGAACACGAGCGAGGACGGCATCACCGACCTGACCTTCACGGTTCCCAAGTCGGACTTTCTCAAGACCATGAAGCTGGTCAGTCGTGTGGCCGAGGAGATTCAGGCCGAGAAGGTCCTGGGGGACGAGGACATCGCCAAGGTCTCCGTGATCGGCGTGGGCATGCGCACCCACGCCGGCGTGGCCATGAAGATGTTCGAAACCCTGGCTGAAGAGAACATCAACGTGATGATGATCAGCACCTCCGAGATCAAGGTGTCCTGCGTCATCGAAGAGAAGTACACGGAGCTGGCCGTCCGCGTGCTGCACAAGGCCTTCGGCCTGGAAAATGACAGCAGGGAAGAAGTCTGACCGGTTGGGCCCGGGCCTTGCCCTGCTCCTGGTCCTCCTGGGGCTCGGCGTGACGGGCCAGGCCCCGACCGTCACGGACGGGGTTCTCGCCTCGGGCAGGGACGTCCACTACGTCGAAGTAGCGGGCAGCGCGCCCTACCGCGGGGTGTGCGCCTTTCGAGCCACACCGGTCACGCTGCGCGACCTGGTGCGTCGGGCCTCCAAGGGGAAAGAGCCCTTCGGGTTTTCCGGACCCCAACCCGATCGGCTTCTCCCCTCCGGGGCCCGGGTGGTGTTCACCTGCGACGGCCGCGGGCGACAGGGGGTCCGCATCGAACGGATGAACGCCTTTACGCGCATGACGCTGGGGCTTCCCGTTTCGGTGAACCTGGCCTCGCAGGAGGGACTCACAGCGCTACCCGGCCTCGGCCCCGCTCTGTCCGAGGCCCTGGTGGAGCACCGAAGGCGGACCGGGCCGTTCGAACGTGTGGAAGACCTCCTGGAGGTGCACGGCATCGGAGCCGTCCTGTTGAAGCGGATGAAACCTCACATCCGCGTGCCATGAGCGCGTGCGGTGACCTCTTCAGATCCAGAGGAGCGTGGGACCCATGAGAATCAAGCGCAGCTTGCCGGATTGGGTGGTCGGTGCGGCCGTCACGATCTTTTTCGTGTTCATCACCGTGACCGGGGTGCTGGACTTCACCGACGCCATCGAGCGGAAGACCTTCGACCTCCGTGCCCGCATGGCGGCCCCGGCGGAGCGGAACCCGGACATCGAGATCGTGGCCATCACGGACGACGACCTCTCCGAGCTGGGCCGATTTCCCTGGCCCCGGGACATCCTCGCGCAGGGCATCCGGAACCTGTCCACCGCAGGCGCCCGGGTGATCGCCATGAACATCCTCTTTCCCGAGCCCGAGACCACCGAGGGGTTGCAGGCGGTGCGTGAGCTTCGCCGGAAGTACGAGTCCTATGGCCTGGCCCAGGAGGGTCCGGGCCTGAGCTTTTACGAGTCCCTGTCCGAGGCCGAGGGCGAGCTGGACAACGACCGGAAGCTCTACGAAGCCATGAAGGAGGCCGGTAACGTGGTGCTCCCGGTCTACTTCGACACCTTGAGCACCGGCCGGGACAACCGGGTGCCCGACTTCATGACGCGCTACGCCTATCAGCGGATCCGCGGCGCGGACAACGAGTGGGCCCTGGCCGGCATGATCTGGCTCGACAAGGTCAAACCCCTGCTTCCCGCCTTTGCCGAGGCCGCGTCGGGGATGGGTCACCTCAACCTCTTCGCGGACCCGGACGGCTCCATTCGGGACCAGGTCCACGTCATCGGGTACCTGAAGAAAACCTACTTCCCATCCTATGCCATGGCCATTGTCAAGGCGTTCCAGGGCCTGAGCCAGGAGGACGTCATCGTGACCCTCGGGCAGGGGATCCGCATTCAGACGAGCCCTTCGGACTCCACCCTCATCCCGGTCCGCGACCGGCAGATGGCGACCCTCATCAACTGGAACAAGGGGCCGAACCAGGTATTTCATCGCACGCCCTTCAGCAAGGTGTACCGGAACGAGATTCGAACGCCGCTCTTCCGGGACAAGATCGTGATCATCGGTCCCACGGCCCCCGGCATTGCGGACCGCTTCGTCACCCCCGTCTCCGCCCAACTGCCCGGCGTGGAGGTGGTGGCCAACTCCGTGGCCAACATCCTCAACGACCGCTTTTTCTCCCGCCCGGGATGGATCGGCTTCGCGGAGTTCGGCGTGATGCTCCTGTTCGGGCTGTTCCTCACGGTTCTGCTCCCCAAGCTGCGCGCCGGCACCGGCGCCCTCACCACCCTCGGTCTCTTCGCGGGGTACGTCGGGGCCGGCCTGGTTCTCTTCTTCGCCCAGGACGTCTGGCTTCGAATCACCCCCGCCGCGCTGCTCCTGACCGTGGGCTACGTCCTGGTCATCTCCAAGCAGTTCTTCATCACGGAGAGAACCAAGGAGAAGTTCGAGGCCGACTCCGTGGAGACGAACAAGATGCTCGGGCTCTCCTTTCAGCAGCAGGGCATGCTGGACCTGGCCCTGGAGAAGTTCCGCAAGATCCCCCTGGAGGAGGAGGGAGCGCGCGAGCTCCTGTACAACCTGGGGCTGGACTTCGAGCGAAAGCGCCAGTTCTCCAAGGCCCTGGCCACCTACAAGCTGATCGTCGAGGACGGTCGGAGCTTCAAGGACCTGGACGAACGGATTCCCCGGCTCAAGGGCGCAGAAGCCACCATGATCTTCGGTACGAGCGGAGGGGGCCATCCCGGAGACATCGGCGCCACCCTCTCGGACATGGACACGAAACCCACCCTGGGCCGCTACGAGGTCTCTGCAGAGCTTGGCCGGGGCGCCATGGGCGTGGTCTATAAGGGAGAAGACCCCAAGATCCACCGCACCGTGGCCATCAAGACCGTGCGCATCTCCGACTTCGACGAGGAGATGGTCGAGGAGATGAAGGAGCGCTTTTTTCGAGAGGCCGAGTCCGCCGGCCTGCTCACCCATCCGAACATCGTCACCATCTACGACGCCGGCGAGGAGCACGACCTGGCGTACATCGCCATGGAGTTCCTGGAAGGGGAGGACCTGGAAAGTCTGGTCAAGGAGGGCAAGCCCCTCCCCATCCCTCAGGTGCTGTCCATCGTCTCCCAGGTGGGGGACGCACTGGGGTACGCCCACGAGAAAGGCATCGTCCACCGGGACATCAAGCCGGCCAACATCATGCGACTTCAGGGCACGAACACCGTCAAGGTCACGGACTTCGGCATCGCCCGAATCACCTCGTCTTCCAAGACCAAGACCGGCGTCGTCCTCGGGACCCCCTCCTACATGTCCCCGGAGCAGGTGGCCGGCAAAAAGGTGGACGGACGCTCGGACATCTTCTCTCTCGGCGTCGTGCTCTACGAGATGCTGACCGGGCGGAAGCCCTTTCGGGGCGAGGACATGACCTCCCTCATGTACCAGATCGCGCGGGAGGCGCACCCGGCCCCTCGATCCATCAACCCGAAGATCCCCCCGGTGTTGGAGAAAATCATGGACAAGGCCCTGGCCAAGGACGTGGAGCAACGGTATCAGACCGCCTGGCAGATGTCCGATCACTTGAAGAAGGTCTTGGCCAAGATGCAGGAGATCCAGGCGAAGAAGAAGAGTGCGGCCGCCTGAGAGGCCCGGGCACGACCATGAACATACAGGCTGCAGGCAAGACCGACATCGGGCGCAAGCGCAAGGTCAACGAGGACAGCCTCCTCGTGGAGCCGGATCTCGGCCTGTTCATCGTGGCTGACGGCATGGGAGGGCACAAGGCGGGGGACGTGGCGAGCCGAATGGTCGTGGAGACCATGGCCGACTACTGGCAAAAGGTCAAGAGCAACAAGTCGCCCTCCTTTCTCGAGCCCATCGACAAGGACATCTCGGACCTGGCCAAGCATTTGATCAACTCCATCTCACTGACCAACATCATCATTCACGAGGCCCAAAAGAAGCCCGAGTATCATCGCATGGGTTCCACCGTGTCCGCCCTTCTGGTGGAGAAGGACTGCCTCTGGGCCGCGAACGTGGGCGACAGCCGGACCTACCTCTTCGACCACGGGAGGCTCATCCAGGTCTCCCAGGAGCACTCGGTCGAGGCGGAGCAACGGGCCATGGGCCTGACCGACGGCATGGGATCGACGCACCCGGGCATGAAGAACCTCCTCACCCGGGTCATGGGACAACACAAGAAGGTGGACGTGTTCATCACGCCCATTCGGCCGGAGACGGGGGACGTGATTCTCATGTGCTCGGACGGCCTGACCAACTACATGAAGGAGCAGGCCGTCGGCACGGTGCTCGACGATTTCTCCACCTCTCTCGAACGCAAGGCCGACATCCTCATCGACGAGGCCAACCGCGGAGGTGGAGGCGACAACATCACGGTGATTCTGCTCGAAATCCTGGAAGAAGGGAAATGGAGCAAGTTCAAGAAGAAACTGAAACGATAGATGATCGTTCTCGGCATAGACACCTCCTGCGATGACACGTCTGCGGCGGTCGTTTCCGACCGGGACGGCCTCCTCTCCAATGTGGTCAACTCCCAGGTCCGCCTGCACCACCCTTACGGCGGGGTGGTGCCCGAGCTCGCCTCCCGCGAGCACATCCGCAATATCGTTCCGGTGGTGGACAAGGCCCTCGACGACGCAGGGATGGACGCCTCCCGTCTCGACGGTGTGGCCGTCACCGTGGGTCCGGGACTCATCGGATCGCTTCTCGTAGGGCTGCACTACGCCCGGGGGCTCGCCTGGGTGCGCAGCCTTCCCGTGGTGGGCGTGAACCACCTGGAAGGCCACGTGCTTTCCATCCTGCTGGAAGAGGAAACCCCGCCCTTCCCCTTTGTCGCCCTCACGGTCTCCGGCGGACACACCAGCCTCTACCGCGTGGAGCGGCCCGGGGTCTACGCGACCCTGGGGCAGACCCTCGACGACGCGGCGGGCGAGGCCTTCGACAAGGTGGCCAAGCTGCTGGGCCTGGGATATCCGGGAGGCGCCGTCATCGAGAAGCTGGCGACCGAGGGTCGCCCGGATCGCATCGCATTTCCACGTGCCATGATGGGTCGGGGCTCCCTGGACTTCAGCTTCAGCGGTCTGAAAACCGCTGTGGGGCTCTTTGTGGAGCGGTGGAAGGAGAGCTCCGAGGAGAGGGCTCGGGTCCGGGTGGAGGACATTGCCGCATCCTTCCAGGAGGCCGTGCTCGACATCCTGTCCGCCAAGCTCTTCCGGGCCGCGGAGCAGGCCGGGGTCCCTGCGGTGGTGATGGCGGGCGGTGTGGCCTGCAACGGGGCCCTGCGCAGACGGGTTCGGGAAGAAGCGGCCCGCCGGGGCATGGAGGCCTACTGGCCCCGGCCGTCTTTGTGCACGGACAACGGCGCCATGATCGCCCAGGCCGGGCTCTACCGCCTGGCCAACGGGGAACGGGCGGACCTCTCCACGGACGTCCGCTCACGCTACCCCATGGATGAACTCTCTCCGGACCGAAGATCAGGAACCCTTCGAACGTGAAATTCACCCGGCAGCTTCGATACTACTACTGGAGGTTCATTCGACTCAAAGGGAACCCCCATGACCTCGCCCTGGGGATCGCCCTGGGTGTGTTTTCAGGGCTCCTGCCCATTGTCCCCTTTCAAACCGCCCTGGCCGTTTTTCTGGCCCTCGTGTTCGGCTGCAGCAAGATCACGGCCGCCCTGGGGACCTGGATCAGCAACCCGCTCAACTGGTACCTCATCTACTATCTGGACTACCGCATCGGCGCCGCCATCCTGGGGCTCTCCGATAAGAACCGCGGGTTCTCGTCGGTCATGGGGGCCGTTCAGCGTGGAGAGGAGGGCATGGGCCTGGTGAATGCCGTCCTCGGAGCGGGGGGCGCCATCATTGCGGCATTCCTCCTCGGGGGGCTCATTCTGGGGTTCCTGATGGCCCCGGTGTCCTACCCCATTTTCCTGAAGATCTTTCAGACCATTCAGCAGTGGCGGGAGACCCGGCGGACCTTCAAGACCCTCTCCCGGAAATCCAAGTGAACGTGCTGAGCGGACATCGCCCCAGAAAACGCTTCGGGCAGCACTTCCTGACGGACGGCAGGGTGATTCGAAGCCTCCTCGACCGGGCCGGTCTCGAGCCCACCGACCGTGTGCTGGAGATCGGCCCCGGCCGCGGCGCCCTCACCCTCCCCATGGCCCGGCGGGTGAATCGCGTCCTGGCTGTGGAGAAGGACCGGGATCTGGCGGCGTGGCTGCAGGAAACCCTGCCGGCGAGGGGGATTCACAATACCACTGTGGTCTGCGCGGACATCCTGCGGCTCGACGACGAGATCCTGGACGCCCTCTCCCCGAATCGGGTCCTCGTGGTGGGCAACCTTCCCTACAACATCAGCACCCCTGTCGTGGAACGGCTGATTCAGCATCGACGAAGGATTCGACGAGCCGTGCTCATGTTTCAGAAAGAGGTGGCGGATCGGCTCGCCGCCCCTCCGGGCGGGCGCACCTACGGCGCCCTGACCGTCCTGGTGGGGCTGCACGCCCGGGTGCGCCGGCTCCTCCGGGTGGGCAAGGAGGCCTTCCGTCCGGAGCCCCGGGTGGAGTCCGCCGTGGTCGAGCTGGACTTCGACGCTCCCCATCCCCGTCGTCCCGAGAGCGAGGTCCGGTTCGAGCGCGTGGTGAAAGGCGCCTTCGCACAACGCAGAAAGACACTCTTGAACGCCCTGTCCTCCGCCTTTCCGGACCTGGACCGCCACGAGCTGAGGCGGACCCTGCTGCACTGCGGCATCGATCCCGGCCGCCGGGCCGAGTCCTTGAGCATCGACCGATTCATACAGTTGAGCGAGGCCCTCTCCCGAACGACCGAAAATCCGGAAAGCGCCGTCTGAGGCGGGCTGACGCCCCCAACCCAGCAGAGGAACGGCCGGCTCTGGAAACCGGGGCCTTCCTCCGCTCCCTTCGCTCCCGGCCACCGGCAAACCTCCGGGGCATTTTCACGGGAAAGGGCCTTTCCGTGCGAACGGACGCTCGTCGCTTGACAAACCGCAAGTCGAGTGGTAGTAGACTGATTTTTTTTGGAAAACAGAAATCCGGTCGGCCCGAGGCAAAGCCCAGGCAGGACATGCGACCAAAGCGCCCACACAATTACATCGTCATCGAGGGCCCCCTGGGCGTGGGCAAGACCAGCCTGGCACGGATGCTGGCCGACAAGCTGGACGGCGAGACCCTGTTGGAGGACGTGGAAGAGAACCCGTTTCTGGCCGATTTCTACCGGGACCCGCGAAAGTACGCGTTTCAAACCCAGATCTTCTTTCTCCTTCGAAGGTATCAGCAATCCCAGGAGATCGGTCAGATCGGGCTGTTCAACCGGGTGATCGTCACGGATTACCTGTTCGACAAGGACCGCATCTTTGCCGGCAACAACCTGGCGGAGAAGGAGTTCTGGCTCTATGATCAGCTCTACCGGCTGCTCAAGGGCCGGGTGCCGCCACCGGACCTCGTGATCTTTCTGCAAGCCCGCACCGAGGTCTTGATGCATCGCATTCGACAGCGGGGACGCAGGTACGAACGCGGCGTGGGAAACCGGTACCTGGAGGAGATCAATCGATCGTTCAACGAGTTCTTCTTTCACTACACCGAAGCGCCGCTCCTGGTGGTGAACGCCTCCGAGATCGACTTCGTTCACGTGCCGGAGGATTTCGAAGACCTCGTGGAGCGGATTCGGGAGATGAAATCGGGCACCCAGTACTACGTGCCCATGAAGTCGCATCCTTGAAACGCCTGCAGGCCCGGTGCACGCCGGGACCTGCGCGCGAAGCCGCCTCTTCCGGAAGCGGCTTCACCGCGGAGGATCATGAACGTCCACATCGTTCACCGAATCGATGAGATGCAGTCGCTCAGCGAGCAGATTCGCCTGTCCGGGCGAAGCATCGGCCTCGTGCCCACCATGGGGTTCTTTCACGAAGGGCACCTGGAGCTGATGCGGGTTGCGAGAAACATCGCAGACCGGGTCGTGGTGAGTCTGTTCGTGAACCCCACCCAGTTCGGCGAGAACGAGGATCTGAGCGCCTACCCGCGCGACCTGGAAAAGGACTTGTCCATGGCGGACTCCGTGGGCGTGGACCACCTGTTCGTTCCCTCCGCCGAGGACATGTACCCGGAGGGTTTTCAGACCACGGTGCACGTGGAGCAGCTGACCCGGCACCTGTGCGGGCCGGTGCGTCCCGGCCACTTCGACGGGGTGGCCACGGTGGTGGCCAAGCTCTTCCACATCGTCAAGCCCAATCTCGCCGTGTTCGGCCAAAAGGACTATCAGCAGCTCGCCGTCATCAGCCGGATGGTCCAGGACCTGAACATGGACATCAAGGTGGTGGGGGTGCCCACCGTCCGGGAACCGGACGGCCTCGCCATGAGCTCGCGGAATGTCTACCTGTCCGCCGAGGAGCGCAAGTCCGCCCTTTGCCTCCCCGAGTCCCTGGAAATCGCCCAGGAGATGCTGAAGGCCGGCGAACGGGACGCAGACGCCATTCGCTCGGCCGTCGAGGAGCGCATTCAGGGGGCTCCCTTTACCCGCGTCGATTACGTCCGCCTGTGCGACCCGACCACCCTGGAAGGTGTGGAAACCGCCGAAAGAGACGTCCTGCTCGCCCTGGCCGTGTTCGTGGGCAAGGCCCGGCTCATCGACAACCGTGTGCTTCGGCATAACACAGGCTGACGGACCCGCATCCATCCGGGACCGTGCCCTAGAGGCCCGAAGCGGCCTCCGCATTCCATCGAAGCCAAAACCAATGCTGGAAAGGAGCAAGCCATGAAGACCGAAAACTTCCTCTTCACGTCCGAGTCCGTGACCGAGGGGCACCCGGACAAGGTGGCGGATCAGATATCCGACCGGATTCTCGACGCCCTTCTGGCGCAGGACCCCGCATCACGCGTGGCCTGCGAAACGCTGGTGACCACGGGGATGGCGATCATCGCCGGAGAGATCACCACCTCCGCCTACGTGGACATGCCCGAGGTGGTCCGCCAGACCATCCGGGACATCGGTTACAAGAACTCCTCCATGGGGTTCGACTGGGAGACCTGTGCGGTGCTCTCGTCCATCGACAAGCAGTCCCCGGACATCGCCCAGGGCGTGGACGGCGCCGGGCTGTTCAAGGAGCAGGGTGCAGGGGATCAAGGCCTCATGTTCGGCTATGCCTGCAAGGACACCCCCACCCTCATGCCCATGCCCATCTACCTGGCCCACGGCCTGACCCAGCGGCTCGCCCATGTACGCAAGTCCGGCAAGCTTCCCTGGCTGCGACCCGACGGCAAGAGCCAGGTCACGGTGGAGTACAAGGACGGCCGGCCCGATTACGTGCACACCGTGGTGATCGCCGCCCAGCACGGACCGGAGGTGGACTACGACACCCTTCGGGAGGCCGTCATCGAGGAGATCATCAAGAAGGTGGTTCCCGACAACATGATCCGGCCGTCCACGGAGATCTTCATCAACACCACGGGACGCTTCGTGGTGGGCGGACCCATGGGGGACTGCGGTCTGACCGGGCGCAAGATCATCATGGACACCTACGGCGGGTTCGGCTATCACGGCGGCGGGGCCTTCTCGGGCAAGGATCCTTCCAAGGTGGACCGAAGCCCATCCTACATGTGCCGCTACATCGCCAAGAACATCGTGGCCGCCGGGCTGGCCGAGAAGTGCGAGCTCCAGATCGCCTACACCATCGGCCGGGCG
>CAYYVD010000054.1:0-19579 GCA_964475045.1 uncultured Desulfobacterales bacterium
CGCTGTCCCCCAGGACGATGTCCCGGGCCTGGTCCTTGCCCCGGGCGTCGATGGTGTCGTCCCCGCTCCCTCCCAGGACGATGTCCTCACCGTCTCCCGTGATCAGGACGTCGGCCCCGCCGAACCGGGGATCCGTGGTCTCGAGGGACGCAATCCGCCCGTCCGCACCCCAGAGGGCCGTCCCGTTGTCCCCCGCCACGATGTCCGCGTCCGCACCGCCCTTCCGGACGGCCCCGTCCAGGTGCCCATACACCGTGTCCGCACCCGACCCGGCCAGCACCACGTTTCGGCCGTCGCCCGCCGCGATCTCGTCGTCCCCGGCCACCGTCGGGTCGGTGCTCGAGAAGCGCTCCAGCCGTCCGGCCCCGTCGTACGCCGCCAGCCCGTTGTCCCCGGCGATCACGTCATCCCCGGCACCCGTGGTGATCCGGTCCGAGCCCGCCCCGCCGATCACGTGGTTGGCCCCGCCCCCGGCGTCGATCTCGTCGACATCCCCGATCCCTTCTTCGTCCACGGACTGAATCCGGGTCAGGATCCCGGCCGTATACCGGGCCTCGCCGCTGTCCCCCAGGATCACGTCGCCGCCCGATCCCGCTCGAACGACGTCCCGGCCGAAGCCGGCGATCGCGTGGTTGGCGCCCTCTCCCAGGATCAGGGTGTCGTCGCCGCCCGTGGCCGGAACCGTGGTGGCGAGCCGGATCAGAAACCCGGTCGCGGCCTCGAACTCGGCCTCGGCGTTGTCCCCCACCACCACGTCCGCGTCCGCGCCGCCCACCCGCAGGGACCCGTCCAGGCGCCCGTACACCGTGTCCGCGCCCGATCCGGCCAGCACCACGTTCCGCCCGTCGCCCGCCGCGATCTCGTCGTCCCCGGCCACGGCCGGGTCGGTGCTCGAGAACCGCTTCAGCCGCCCGGCCCCGTCGTACTCCGCCAGGCCGTTGTCCCCGGCGATCACGTCATCCCCGGCGCCGGTGGTGATCCGGTCCGAGCCCGCACCGCCGATCACGTGGTTGGCCCCGTCCCCGGCGTCGATGACGTCCGTGTCCCCGATCCCCTCGTCCAGGGACTGAATTCGGGTCAGGACGCCCGCCGTGTACTGCACCTCGCCGTTGTCCCCCAGCACCAGGTCCCGGCCCGCCAGGGTGGTCACGGTGTCCCCGGCCGCCCCGGCCAGAACCACGTTGTCGCCCGCTCCGGCCTCAAGGGTGTCCTCGCCGCCCAGCCCCTCGTCCGTGCTCATGACCCGCTCGAGGCGGCCGGCCGCGTCAAAGAACGCCTCGCCGTTGTCCCCCAGGACGAGGTCGTCGCCCTCCAGGGTGACCACGTGGTCCCCGCCCGCGCCGCCGATGACCCGGTTGTCCCCGAAGCCGCCCAGCAGGGTGTCGGCGGCCCCGAAGGCCGCATCCGTGCTGCGAAACTCGCGGAGCACGCCGCCCGTGTACATGGCCTCCCCGTGGTCGCCCACCAGGAGGTCGCCCGTGGTGTCCGCCGTGGCGTCCACATGGTCTCCCCCGAGCCCGCCGAACACGATGTTCGCGCCCGCGCCCGCGTCGATGACGTCGTCCCCGCCCAGCACGGGGTCCCGGGTGGCGAGCAGGCCCGGAAGCCTGGTCGCGTCGCCGTCGGTCCGGTCCTCACGGACCACCCGGTGGTGGAGGAAGAAGCGCTGGAGGCCGTTCACGGTGCTCACCAGCACGTGCGGTCCCTCCGCCGCCATCACGTACCCGGTCGCGCCGCCGTCCGCCAGGGCCTGAGCCAGGGAGGCGGCCAGCGCCTGTGCGATGGTGGTCCGGGTTTCCACGGCATCGTCGGCCACGGTGTGGGAGGCTGCGGCCACGACCGTGTCCCCCTCCCGGACCTCCACCTGCCACGTCTCCCCGTCGAGCACCCCGCCCTCCAGGGAGAGCCCCCGCGGCGTGAGGAGATCGTCGATCCCCACCGCCGGTTCCTCGTCCGGGGGCGGGGTCAGGGTCAGCTCAAAGGCGGTCGGGGCCGTGCTCAGGGCGATCAGTCGGTCCTCCAGCGAGGACACCGCGTAGCCCGAGCCGTCGCCCAGGACCCCTTCCAGGGCCTCGGCCAGGGCACGGGCGATGGACGGCAGGTCCTCGGTGCCGTCGGCCGCCACGGTGTGAGAGGCGGTGGCCACGACCGTGTCCCCTTCCCGAATCTCCGCGGTCCACACCTGACCCGGCGCCGCGGCTCCCTCCAGGCGCAGGGCCCGGCCGCTCAGGGACGGCATGAGGTCCCGGGTGACGCCCGACACCGGCGCGCCGCTCCCCAGGACGATCGCCGGTGCGCCCGCGTCGTCGTGAAAGTGGACCCGGCCCCGGTCCCCGAAGATCCAGTCCTCGGCGGTCCCGCCGGTGAGCCGATCGGCGCCGTCGCCCCCGAAGAAAACCAGCGGCAGGGTGGAGGCGGCCGCGTCCACCGTGTCGTCGCCCGCCTGGGTGTTCAGCACGAAGAACCCGTCCGCACCGTCCACCAGGTCCACGGTCACGTCATCCGCGCCGCCGCCCGTGTTGAAGGTGGTGACGGTCCGCACGCCCGCGGTTCGAAGGGTGCTGTCCACGGTGATCGTGTTCCCGCCGGTCCCGCCCCACAGGGTGATCCCCGCGGCAAAGCTCCCGTCGGTGGCCTGGTAGAAGATGTCGGCCGGGGCCAGCCCGCGGATGGTGTCCTCCGTGAGGACCACGCCCGCGTCCGGACCGGGGTCCTCGGAGCCGTCCACGTCCAGCTGGTTCATGCCCGTGCGGGCGTCCAGGTGCAGCTCGCCCAGGACCGCGTCCAGGGAGTGGGAGGCGTCGCCCACGTGGAGGACGTCGTCCCCGGCTCCCGTGTCGACGTTCGTGACCGTGCCGCCGTGGGTCCCCTCGACCCGGAACCGATCGTCCCCGGCGCCCAGCCGGAGGTTGAGGATCTCCAGGGTGTGGTAGTCCAGCCCGTTCACCCGGGTCTGCAGGGTCGCCGTCCCGCTCAGGCCCGTGGCGTCGATGTTCGCCGGGTCGATGCTCAGGTGGCGCCGCTCGCCCTGAAAGAGGATGTAGAAGGTGTCCCCGGCCTTCCGGACGTCCACGTTCCGGGTGTGGGGGAGGTCGTCCCGGGTGTTGTTGGGATCCAGCACCCGGCTCAGTTCCTCCCGAAGCTTGTCGGCCGAGGCATCATAGGGAATGAGGCCGGTGACCGCGGGAAGGGCCGGGTCCTCGTGGATCCCCGGGAACGCGATGGTGAACCCGCCGGCCACGGCGTTCAGGGTCAGGGACTGGACCACGCTCACGTCCGGGCGAAGGGTGCCTTCCCGATCGGTGGAGGTCTTCACCTCCACGGAGATGTCCAGGGGATCCCCGGCCGGGGTGAGGGCCTCCAGGCCGGTGGTGTCCACGTCCTCGGCCCAGAGGAGAGGCGGCAGGTCCAGGCCGGCCAGGTCCCCGCCCATGTGGACCGTGTAGGTAAGGGTGTAGCGATCCTGAGAGCGGCTCACCCGAATGCCGTCCGAGACCCCGTAAAGGGCCTCCAGCCGGGACCGGACGTGATCGGCCTCCGCCCCGTACTCCAGGGTCACCACGGCCCGCTCGGCCTCCCGCTGCACCGGATCCCCGGCCGCAGAGGCCTCGAACCCGGCCGCGGTGCCGTACCCGGCCGTCTCCAGGGCATAGGTGCCCCGGCCCGCCCGAACCTCGATGGTCTGCACCTCCTCCACCGAGGGCATGCCCGGACCGGTGAGGGTCATTCCGGTCAGGGCGCCGTTGTTGTCCCTGGCGTCCCCGCTGTCGTTCGCGTGGAGGACGTCCCGGGCCTCCCCGCCCACCACGGTCAGGAGCCCCGCGATCTGGTCCAGGACCTGGCGGTCGCTGCCCGCATGGACCACGTCCGTTCCCTCCCCCAGGTCCAGGAAGGTGTGGCCGGAGACCGTCTTCACGGTCACGGTCTCGTTCCCGCGGCCGCCGTGGATGGTGGTGGATCCCCGGTGGGTGGACTCGATGGTCAGGGTGTCACTCCCGTAGCCCAGTTCCAGGATCAGGGACTCCATGTCGTCGTACTGAATTCCGCCCGGGACGGCCACACCGGCGATCACGGTGTCGGGGCCCATGCCCAGGCCGGTGAGCCGGTCCTCGGTCAGGGTGCCCGTGTCGTCGGACGGGCTGTTGGCGTTGAACACGTGGAGGACGTCCACCTGGTCCTCCTCGGCCACCAGGACGTTGGGGTTCACCGGCACGTAGTAGTAGTCGTCCCCGACCTGCGCGGCCACCCCGTCGGGCCAGTCGGTGGTGAAGTACACGCGGGTCCCGACCACGTGGTCCACGTCCAGCACGGTGCCCCGGGCCGGGCCTTCCAGGATGGTGAAGGCGTAGGGGTGGTTGTTGAGCCGGTCCGGATCGAACCCGGGCTTGCGGCCCTCGGTGGGATCCACGTACTCGGCGGCGGCGTCCTCGAGGTAGGCCAGGATGTTGCCACCGACGATTTCGGTGCCCACCGCTGAGATGGTGCCGTCGGGCAGGTACCAGTTGGTCTCCTCCGGCAGGGTGAAGGGATCGGTGATGAAGATGTCCTCGGTCACCCGCTCGCCGCCGTCCACGATGATGGGTCCGCGGATGTCGGCCACCCGCTGCTCCATGGGCGGAAAGACCTTGGCGTCGCCCCCGTCCACCACGTCGTCGTCGATGGCGGTGACCTGCACGAACTGGGGCACGTCCCAGTTGGTGGAATCAAAGGTGAGGACGGTCTCCGAGGCGCCGTCCACCTCCACCTGCACGGCGCGGTTCTCGCCGAACCCCGCCTCCTCCACAAAGGCCAGGTCGGCGTTGTAGGTCCGGGTCTCCCGGGGGACCACACGCACCGTGACCGTGGTGCCCTCGGCCGGGGGCGCGGTCAGGACCACGCTGTAGGTGTCCGACTCGGCGGCGTAGGCGAACTCGTCCGTCATGCGGTAGCTCACCTGAAAGGTGTCCAGGGCGGCCAGGGAGACCTGGTCGTCCAGGGTGTAGACGCCGGTGGTCGAGTCGTAGGCCAGGATCCCCGCGGCGGTGCCGGCGCTCGCGCCCTCGAGGACCGTGAGGGTCTTGCCCGGCAGGCCGATCAGGCTGGGGTTGGTCTCGTGGTTCTGGAGGGACACGTTCAGCTGGTAGCTCAGCCCGTTTTCCACTCCGCGGACGCCGTCCGGACGGTAGTCGTCCAGGTAGTCCCGGAAGGCGCCCATCTGGAGGCGATAGGTGCCGGGCGTGTCGAACACGTGCTCCAGAAAGGGATCGTAGGGGCTGCCGCTGCCCCGGTCCAGGGCCCTGGGCCCGAGGGTCAGGCGGCTGGTGACCGCCGTCCCTGTTTCCACGGCGTCGTCCAGGGTCACGGTCTGGGTCACGGAAAAGCTCTGGCCGTCCCCCCGGGTGATGACCAGGGTCTCCCCCTGCAGAAAGGCGGTGTGGTCCGGCGTGGCGTCGATGTGCCCCCGCAGGGCGTCGTAGACCGCGGTCAGGTCCTCGCCGGACGCAACCGGGTGGAGAAAGTCCCGCCCGCTCACCCGCAGGGTCCAGGTCTCTCCGGGGGCCGGGGCCCGGTCCGTGGTGACCATGGCGGTCCGGGCGGCGCCCGTGCTGTGGAAGTTCGTGTAACGGCGACCCTCATCATAGACAGAGGCGTCCACCGAGAAGTCCAGGCCGTCCGTGCGGGTGATGACCAGGGTCTCCCGCTCCACCGTGGCGGTGTATCCCTCGGCCGCCGGAAGGGCGTTGATCCTCTCGGCCATCTTCTCGGCCACCGTCCAGATCGTGTCCCCGGGCTGCAGGAAGTAGGTAAACGCCCTGAAAAAGGGCTCGCTCTCCATCTCCAGTTTGAGCTGCCAGTAGCCGCCATAGGGAGCGGCGTAAAAGGCCACCCGCTTGCTCTCGGCCGTGGTGTCCACCGTGGTCTTCGGGAGGATGGTGTGGGAGACGTTCAGGGCGCCCCCCGCCGCCCGGGTGATGACGATCCGCTCTCCGTCCACCGCGGCCGTGTACCCCGCGGCCGCGTCCACCCGAAGGGCCAGGTCGTCGATCACCGCCTGACGGGTCTCCCCGGCCGTCACGGTGTGGCTGTATCGGACGCCGTTCACGGTGACCCGCCAGATCTCCCCCGGGGCCGGTACGGAGCCCGGCGTCACCACCGCGGTGGTGGCCGCGGCGTCCACCGTGGCGGTCCCGGCGACGGCCGGGACATCGGCGGTCACGGTCATGGCCCCCGAGCTCGTCCGGCTCACCAGGATCGCGTCCCCTTCCACGGCGGCCGTGTAGCCGTCGATCGCATCGATCTGGCCCGCCAGGGAGGCGATGACGTCCTCGAGTCTCTCGGAGCCGGTGACGTTGTGGGTGAGCACACGCCCATCCACGGTGACGCTCCAGGCGTCCCCCGGCACCATGGTGACCCCGGTGCCGGCGGCGAGGACGTTTCCGGCCGCGTCCACCAGCTGCAGGGTGGGCATGTCCAGGTACTCATGGTAGATGGTGCCCGCATAGTAGGTGAAGGGCCCGATGGTCACGAATCGGTGCTCCATCTCGACCCCTCGGGCCACGTTGCCGTAGTCCACGTCGAAGACGCCCGTGACCGTCCCCTCGCCCCGGGCCGCATCCACCACGGCGCCGTTCAGGTCGGTGATCTGAATGCTGCCCTCGTCGGCCGTGACCGTGGCGATGGCGCTCCAGTCCGGCCGAATCTTGTCGGCCAGGGCCACGGCCACGTCCGAGAGGGTCTCCCCGGTGGTCCCCACCGTGTGGGTGTAGTCCTTTCCGTGGAGCGTCACCTTCCAGAGCTCCCCGGCCAGGAGCAGGCCGTCTTTCTGGAGGGTGATCTCGGCGTCCAGCCAGTGCTTGCGGGTGTCCTGGTCCAGGTTGCTGTACCCGGCGGCATGGGCCCGGAACTGCTCCACCCGGGTCACCACCACGGGGGTGTCGTCGTCGAAGGCGGTCACCTCAAAGGTGTCGTCCCCGGTGGGCGCGGCCACGGCCCTGTAGTCCGCGTCCGCGTTCACCTTGTCGGCCAGCTTGCCGGCCACGCCGTCCACGGTGCTCACCACGTTCGTGACGGTCCACTGAAAGGGGGCGGCGGTGTCCCCGTCCAGGACGACCGTCCACTGGTCATCGAGGCCGTAGGGACCGTCCAGGGTGATGTCCTGGGTCCAGTCCACGTCCGGGTCGCCCGCGGCCGTGGCATCCCCCTGCACCGGGGGCGGGGTCACCGTGGTCACGAGGGTCAGGGTGCCGCCGTCCAGTCGGCTCACCGTGACCACGGCGCCCTCCACGCCGGCGGTGTACCCCGTCACGCCGTCCAGCGAGCCGGCCAGGGACTGGGCCACGCTGTCCAGCGTGTCCGTGCCGCCCACGATGCGGGTGGCCGTCCCCACCACGGTGGCCCCCTCCTGGATCTCCACGGACCAGGTCTCGCCCGCGTGGACCGCTCCGCCCAGGGTAACCGTGTCCGCCGACACCGGGGTCTCGAGCTGGGTCGTTCCGGTGGGGGCGACCGCCAGGCCCAGGGTGAAGACGGTGGCGGTCCCGGTCCCGATCCCGGCCGTGTTCCCGGCGGTCAGGGTCGCCCCTTCGGAGGTCACCGCGTACCCCGTCACCCCGTTGTCCGACAGGTCCGTCTCCAGCTTCGCCGCCAGGCTCGCCGCAATGCTCGCCAGGGTGTCGCCCGATGCCGCCGTGTGCGACGCCGTGGCCTTCTCGGTTCCGCCTGCCGACAGGGTCGCGGTCCAGATCTCGCCGTCCTTGGGACTGCCGGCCAAGGTCTGTCCCTCGGCGCTCACCGAGCTCGTGGTGTCGGTCCAGGTCCCGGCCGCCGCGATCTCCACCGTGAGCACAAAGGCGGTCCCGTCCACCCGGGTGGCCGTCAGGGTCGCCCCTTCGGACGTCACCGCGTAGCCCGTCACGCTGTTGTCCGCCAGGTCCGTCTCCAGCTTCGCCGCCAGGCTCGCCGCGATGTCCGACAGGGTCGCCGTGCTCTCTTCCGCCACCGTGTGGGTCGCCACGGCCTGGTCCACCCCGGCCTCCGAGAGGGTCACGGTCCAGGCCTCGCCGTCCTCCACGGTCCCGCTCAGGGTCTGGGCCGAATCGAACAGGGACGATGCGGCGGTCATGCCCCCCGAATCACCGGGCGTGGTCTCCAGCGTGAACGTATCCACCCCGGCCGTGTTCGTGACCACCAGGGTTTCCCCCTCCCAGGTCACCGCGTAGCCCGTCACGCCGTTGTCCGCAAGGTCCGTCTCCAGATTCGTCGCCAGGCTCTCGGCAATGCCCGACAGGGTGTCGCCCGATGCCGCCGTGTGAGACGCCGTGGCTTTTTCCGTCGCCCCTTCCAGAATCTTGACGGTCCATTCCTCCGTGTCCGCCACCGTCCCGCTCAGGGTCACGCCCGAGCTGGAAAAGGACGCGGCGGCGGTCGCGCTCCCCGAGTCGCCGGGCGTGGTCTCCAGCGTGAACGCATCCAACCCGGCCGTGTTCGTCACCACCAGGGTCTCCCCTTCCCAGGTCACCGCGTACCCCGTCACCCCGTTGTCCGCAAGGTCCGTCTCCAGCTTGATCGCCAGGCTCTCGGCAATGCCCGCCAGGGTGTCGCCCGATGCCGCCGTGTGGGACGCCGTGGCCTTTTCCGTCGCGCCTTCCAGGATTCGGACGCTCCATTCCTCCGTGTTCGTTACCGTGCCACTCAGGGTCACGCCCCGGGTAGCGACGGCGGCCTCGGAGGCGGATCCCACCGGCGTCACCCCGTGGGTCACGGTGAAGGTGGCATTGTCCGCGTTCATCACCAGCAGGGTGGACCCCTCGGTGGTCACGGCGTAGCCCGTCACGCTGTTGGCCCCAAGGTCCGTCTCCAGCTTCGTCGCCAGGCTCTCGGCAATGTCCGCCAGGGTATCGCCCGACGCCGCCGTGTGCGAGGCCGTGGCCTGGTCCCCCCCGCCCGCGGTGATGGTCACGCGCCAGGTCTCCCCGTCCTGCACGGACCCGCCCAGGGTCAGGCTCTTCCGGCTCACCGTGGCGGCCGAGGCCGACCCCACCGGCGTCACCGCGTGCTCGGCCGTGAAGGTGGTGTTGTCCGTGCTCACGATGGTGAGGGTGGTGCCCTCCGCCACGGCCGTGTAGTCGGTGGTGGCGTCCAGTGTTGTGGCCAGGGCCTGGGCCACCGCCGCCAGGGTGTTCCCGGACTCGACCGTGTGGGAGGCCGTGTGGACGGTCGTCGAGCCTTCCTTCACCACCACGCTCCAGGCCTCGCCGACGGTGGGGGTGCCCCCCAGGGAGACGTAGACCGCCTGGGTGTCCGCCCCGGTCAGGGTCCCCTCGGTGGTGCCCTCGATGGCGTAGGTCACGGTGAAGTCGTTGCCGGTCAGCGTCAGGGTGTCGCCGTCCACCAGGGCGGTCACCGCAGCGCCGGCGTCCGCATCGATCTTCGCCTTCAGCCCACTCGCCACCTGGCTCAGGCCGTCGCCGCTCGCGGCCTCGTAGGTGTAGGCGTCGGTCCCGTTCACCGTCACGGTCCACTGCTCGTTCTCGGTCACGGTGCCGGACAGGGTCAGGTCCACGTCGTCCCACGTCACGCTCGCCAGGGCGTCCCCGCTCTGCCTGGAGGCCTTGTCCGCGGACACCACGTCGGTCACCAGGGGCGTTCCGCTGACGGCAACCAGGCCCCGGGGGCCGGGCCCGGTCTGTTGAAACGCCAGGCTGAACCCGCCGGACTTGCTGAGGCGCAGGGTGTCGGTCCCGATCTTGGCGGTGCTGTAATCGGCGCCGGGAACGGCGTCGATCAGGCCGTCCAGCACGTTCTCGACGGTGGTGTCGGTCTCCTGCACCGTGTACCCGTACTCGGTCCCGTTCAGCACCACGGCCCAGGTGTCCCCGGCCGTCACATCGCCGGAGAGGGCCAGGTCGGCCTGCTCGAACTTCACCGCATCCGTGTCCGCGATGCGCTTCACCTCGCCGGCCACCTGGACCCGCTGAGTGACCTGATCGATCCGGAACCCGTTCTCGTCCTCCACCCGCAGGCCGTCGGTGCCTTCCGCCGCCGCCTCGTAGGTGGCGAACAGGGCCGTGTCGCCGTTGATCTTGGTGATGAGCGCGCCCACCACATCGGACAGGGCGGTGTCGCCGGGCTGCACCTCGTAAAGGTGCTCGGTGCCGTTCAGCCACACGGACCACTCGTCCCCGGGGACCACCGCACCGTCGAGGGCGATGTCCGCGGCCAGGTAGTACGAGGCGCTGT
Source organism: uncultured Desulfobacterales bacterium (assembly GCA_964475045.1). Classification (GTDB taxonomy): domain Bacteria; phylum Desulfobacterota; class DSM-4660; order Desulfatiglandales; family HGW-15; genus JAIPEI01. The sequence goes on from CAYYVD010000054.1 coordinate 10,219, forward strand.
CCGTCCCCTGGACCAGCCCGCCCACGCTGCCGGCGTCGGGCTCCAGCATGTCCCGAGTGATGGTGAACTCGTAGACGTCCCGGCTCCCGTCCCCGGAGCCGCGAATCATCGAGTAGGAGGTGTTGTGGTCGATGACCCCGCCGTAGGCCTGGTTGCCGATGTCCGTGTCGAAGAAGGTGTACCAGTACTTGTTCTGGTCGTCGTTCCCGTCGATGTTCTGGCCGGCGTCGAGGGCGTTGTTGCCCCCTTCGTCCTCGTAGAGGGGGCTCGGGGCGAAGGAGAAGCTCGTCACGTCGTGATACGCCACGGACACCTGCAGGTCGTAGTCCGCACCCTGGGGCACGCCGGTGTGGCCGGTCCACCACCACCAGCTGTTGGACACCTCCAGGACGTAGGTCCCGGCCTGGTCCAGGGCCGTTTCCAGGTAGGCGTCCATCCAGGTGGAGCTGCCCCCGGCTCCGGCGGTGGACGGGTCGCTGTAGTCGTTCCCGGCGATCTGGCGGCCGTCCGCGTCCAGCAGGCGCAGGCGGCTGCTCCACCAGATGGAGTCGAAGACCCACCTCCCCCCGACCTTTTCGCCTTCGAAGCCGTGATCGATGTCGAACACGGTCTGGACGCCGGTCTTGCCGTCCGCAACGGCCGCGTCGATCATCTCCTGGGTGATCTCCAGGGCGTAGTAGTCCCGGGTGCTGTCCCCGGTTCCCTGGACGGTCAGGTGGGGCAGGCCGCCGGCGCCGCCGGAGTAGGCGATCTCCGCATCGGCGTTGTCCCCCCACGCGGCCAGGTCCAGGTTCTGGGCCACATGGATGGAGTCGTTCCCCGAGGCCTCGTTCAGGATTGGGTTTCCGAAGCTGCCCTCGAAGCGGGTGTGCACCTGGCCGCCCAGGTCCGTGGCCGTGCCCGACCCGGTGGTCATGGCGATGGAGAACCCGGTGGACCCGTTCAGGTGGCTCACCAGCAGGTCGTTCCCCACCGAAGTGGTGTTGTACCGGGTGATGCCCCTGGACGCCATGGTGGCCTTCAGGCCCGCGGCCAGCTGCAGCGCGACGTTGTCCAGGGTCTCGGTGGCGGCGTCCACCACCTGGTGGACGGTACGCACCACCTCGGTCGCCCCCTCCATGATCGCGGCCGACCAGATGTCGCCGGTCACCAGGGAGCCGCCCAGCTCCACGGCCCGGGTGTAGGCCGCGGTCTTCAGGTGGACCACCTGCCCCGAGCCCATGACCACCTGGTCCGTGGGCTCGATCACGTCGGTGGACCCCTGGGTCTGGGTGACGACCACCCCCGGAACGGCGTCCTGGATCACCGCGTCCACGATGTCCGCGTGAATGCCGTCATAGCCGGGGTCGTCGCTCGTGACCACGTGCTGGACCCTCGAGTAGTGACGACCCTCGGCCACGTCGTCGAATGCGGCCCGAAGGGTCACGCTCTGGGGCCGGCTCCAGTCGGCCGGGGTGAAGGTCAGGAAGTTCCTGTCCGGAACCACCTGGTCGTCCGTGACGACCTCCACGGTCACGTCGTGGGTGGGGGCGTGGGCCAGGGTCACGCTGTAGGTGCCCCGGGTGGCGCTCCGGACGTCGGTCTCCGACACGGGCTCCGAGAGCACCGTCTCCGAGCCGGTCTGGACCACCACCACCCCGGGCTCGTCGTTGTCCACCACGTCCACGGTGAGGCTTTCCACGGCCAGGTTGTCGTAGGGGTTCCCGTCCTCGGCGTAGACCCCTTCCACCACGCTGTGCTTGATCTCGATCTCCCGAAGGCCCTCGGCCAGGGAGTCGTCCAGGGCGGTGATCCAGACCCGCTGGGGAATGAACCAGTTGCTCCGGTCGAACAGCAGGGTCGCCCCCTTGTCGCTCGCCGCCGTGGGATCCGCGGCGGAGCCCGTGTTCAGGGCCACGCCCCGGCCTCCGGCCTCGATCTCGCTCTCCCTGGGCAGGGTGGGGCTGGCCGTGATGCGCACGTCCTCGTCCGGGGAGCGGGTCAGAGAGACCTCGTAGTAGGCGCTCACGAGACCCGCCTCCACGCCGGCCTGCTCGAACACCCTCAGCGGGCCGGTCTTCAGGTTGACGAACACCCCCGCCTCGTCGTTGTCCGCCACATTGGTGGAGATGCTTCGGGCGAAGAGGCCGTCGTACCGGACGTCCGAGCTCTCCACCACGTGATCGATGAGCCCGCTGTGCCCCTTGAGGTCGTTGCTCACCACGCTGATGGGCGCGTCCCCGGTGCCCCCGGAGAAGTTGAAGGTGTCGCTCCCCAGGCCGCCGATCAGGCTGGTCACCACGTACTCGTTGGTGCTCTCGATGAAGAAGGTGTCGTTGCCCTCCATGGCGTCGATCTCCACCTTCTCGATCCCGCCGTAGGTCACGTAGAGACCGGCCCCGTAGATGCCCTCGTCCCGGACCACGAAGTCGTCGCCGAACTCGGTGCCCACCACGGTCAGGATGTCCAGCCCGTCGCCGCCCTCGATGTTGACCGGGGCGTTCACCGTGTAGGAGATGAAGTCCTCCCCCTGCCCGCCGTTGATGTTGGTGAAGGGCGCCTTCTGGTCGTCGGGGTTCACCCGGACAAAGGCCCGCACCAGGAAGTTGTCGTTGTCCTCTTCGCCGTACAGGGAGAGCACGGCCCGGTTGTGGTACACGGAGAAGGAGTCGTTGCCCACGCCGCCGTAGAAGGTGGCCGGCAGGGAGATGCCGTTGCTGAGGTAGCCCCGGGTGGTCAGGGTGGTGTCGAACCAGTCCTCCGCGGCCAGCCCGGCGTTGGCCTCCCGCGGGGACTTGAAGACCTGTCCCACCTGAAAGGTGTCGTCCCCCTCGTCCCCGTACACGGTGACCATGGAGCTGTTGTCGTCGAAGATGAAGGTGTCGTCCCCTTCCCGGCCGAACACGAACGTCCCTGCGTTGATGTCACCGTTGTAGTTGACCCGTTCCACCCGGCCGCCTTCCTTGGGCTGCCGGTCCTCGTCCACCTCGATGGCGGAGATGGCAAAGGGCCGGAACAGGAAGAAGTCCGGGGCCTCGGTCCCGTAGATCATCATCTGGTCCACCCCGAGGTCGCCCAGGGGGGTCTCGTCGTACACGTTGATCAGCGAGGAGCCCAGCCCGGAGAGGCCGATCTCGTAGAGGTCGCTGCCCGCGCGGCCGTTCAGGGTCAGCTCGGCCTGCACCCCGTTCGAGAAGGTCTGAAGGCCGTTCTGGTCGTAGTTGGCGCGGATCGTGTCGTCCCCCTGGCCCCCGTCCACGGTGGTCTCGCCCGCGGTGGTGTTGATGTGGACCACGTCGTCGCCGCCGCCGGCCCCCAGGAACACGAACCCCTCGTGGGTGCTGTCCACGTAGAGGTCGTCATGGCCTGCGCCCGTCTGGACGTTCAGGGCCTCGAAGCCCGTGTAGGTCAGATCGCCGTCCATGCCCAGACCCGTGAGCACGGTGGCCGTCAGGGTGAGGCCGTTGTCCGCCTCGTCGCCGCCGTCGTCCACGTTCAGGGTGTCGCTGCCGCCGCCCCCCTCCAGGGAGAGGTCGCCTCGAATGCCGTCCACGGTGCCCAGGGCGTCGGGCAGCAGGGCCGCGTCCGAGCCCACGTTCAAGGTGTCCGAGCCGCCCTGCCCGACCACCTCGGTGGAGCCGTTGTGGGTGGACTGGATGTGGAGTGTGTTGTCGCCGGTCCCGAGAAGGACGTCCAGGTCCTCCAGGTGGAGGTAGTCGATCCGGCCTCCCATGCCCAGGCCGCTCAAGCGGTCCTGTGTGAGGCTCCCCTCCCGGTCCGCGGTGTCGCCGTGGCTGCTGAAGACCGCCCGGTCCAGGTCGGCGCCGCCGTCCACCAGAAGGTTCGCATCGATGTCCACCAGGCTTTCCTGGTCGTTGGTCACGGTGAAGAGGTCCTCCCCGAGCCCTCCATGGACCCGGGTTTCTCCCTGAATCCCCTTCACGCGGATGTCGTCCGCACCGCCGTGACCCCACAGGGTGGTGGTCCCCGTGTGGGTGCTCTCCACGGTGAAGGCGTCGTCCCCGGACCCCAGGGCGAGATCCAGGTCCTCGATGCCCTGGTACGTGATCGCGGCCCCCATGCCGAGCCCGGTGATGGCGGTCCCGGTGAGCGCCCCGCTCTGGTCCTCGACCTCCCCGGACTCGTCCACGGTGAGGGTGTCGAAGCCCGCCCCGCCGTCCACGGTGACCGGGGCCTGAATCCCGTTCAGGTTCCCCCCGGTGTTGGAGCCGGGACCGGCCTGGCTGCCCACGTGAATGACGTCGTCGCCGGCACCGGTGTACACCTCCACGGGGAAGCCCAGCTGGTTCAAGGGGATGGTGTCGGCGTCCGAGTCGCCGTACACCTTCAGGGAGGCCGCCTCCACCGTGCCCTGGACGTCCACCAGGCCGCCCGTTGCATCGGCGTTCCCGTAGTCCACGTAGAACCGGACGTGGCCCGAGGCCCGAAGCACGGCCCCGGCCTCGAACACGATGTCGTCGCCCGCCTGCAGGATCACGTCCCCGTGCTCGGCCCAGAGCTCCACCCCGGCCTCCACGGTGATGTTGTCCTCGTTGCCCGGGCTGTCGTCCGCGTCGTCCTCGGCCGTCACCACCACGTTCTTGCCCGCACCCCGGGCGTGGAGGTTCTTCTGCACCCGGACCGGGCTGCCGGCGCCCACGGCGATGGAGCCCTGGGCCACGATCCCGTTCTCCTCCGTGAGACCGCCCACGGCCAGGGGCCCGATGTTCTCGATCCACACGCTCCCGCCCGTGGACTTGCCCTCGAGAAAGCCCACGGCGGTCTGCAGCGCGTGGGTCTCCTGCCCGATGTCGCCGCCGGCAAAGAGCCGGGTCCTGCCCGCAGACACATTGGACCCGCCGTCGGTCCGGGCGTTCAGGACGGCCCCGGGCGAGAAGATGAAGGCCGTGGGCTGCTCGTCGGCCCCCACCGGCACGGTGCCCACCTCGTGCATCCACAGGTCTCCCGCGGTCTCCATGAGGTAGATGTCGGCCCCGGTGCTCTCGGCGCTCAACCCGCCGGTCCCGGAGTAAGCGCTGTCGATGTCCAGGTCGTTGCCCGAGACCCCGATGCCGCCGATCCCTCCCTTGCCGGCGGTCAGGGTGATGTGGTTGCCCAGGACGTCCGCCTCGGGCCGGTCGTCGCCCCCGCCCGTCACGTCCCCGGACCCGGGGTTCGTGGGATCCACCAGGTCCACGGCGTCCAGAATGGACTGGTGGGCCGTCAGGTGCACGTCCCCGGCCGTGGAGAGCACGTTCCGGACGTTCATGTCCTGGAACACCTCGGTGATGTATATGTCGGCCCGGGCCGTGGCCGTCAGGGTCCCGGAGGAGGCCACGTCCACCTCCAGGGAATCCCCGGGCTCGCCGATCCCCCCGTTCAGGGCGGTGAGCACCAGGAGGTTCGCCTGAATGTTCTTGAGGTCGTGGTTCAGGCCGTCCACGATGGACCCGGTCCGGCTGGTCAGGTAGGCGCCCCCGGTTCCCGAGAACACGGTCCCCACGCCCTGGTCGCCGGCGGTCTCCTCGATGCGGACGTCCCCGGCGGCGCGGGCCGTGACGATCGCGCCGTCGTAGAGATCGGTCCGGAACGGTGCGGCCGCCGTTCCGATGGAGGTCTCCGCCGCCTCCAGGACGAGGTCGTGGCTGATCACGGCCGCGCTGTGGGTGTGCGTGTTGAAGATCCCCTGACCGCCCTTGATCCGGACCTTGCCGTCCTCGGCCACGGTGGTGCCTGCGTGAACCTGGTCGATGTTGAGGTCCGTCTCGGAGCCGAGGTAGACGTTGGTCTGGGCGGTGACGGCGATCTCCCCGGCCGCCTCCACGTCGATGTCTTCCCGCTGGTAGATCTGAATGGCCGAGATGAAGACGTACTGATCCACGGTGACCTCGACCTCGGTCTCCGAGGTCAGGTCCCGGTCCAGGGTCAGCACGTCCCCGTCCACGGACTGGACCGTGTAGAGGGAGTCCGCGTCGTTCGCGTTTTTCGTGTCCCCCTGAATCAGAACGGTCATGCCCGCTCGAAAGGTCTCGAAGCCGTCCCCGCCGGTGCGCACCACGGTTCTCCCGGAGAACGCCACCGTGGCGGCGGCCGAGACCCCTCGGGGATCCATCACCACCGGCGTGACGAGGACGCTTCGCCCGGTCTCCCCGGCCAGCTGGGCGCCGTCCAGGGTCAGGGTGTCGGCGGTGACCCCGGCGACGGCGTAGAGCTCCCCGTCGTCCGTGGCATTGTCCGTACGCCCCTCCACCCGGAGGAACATGCCGGCCTCGAAACCGTCCGCCAGCCAGCTGCCCCCGTCCGTGCGGCGAATGCGGTCGTTTGCGCCGGCCAGGTGCTCGAAGGTCACCGTGGCCGAGAACACCGACGTGACGTTGACCGGGCGGTCGACCTCGGGGACCAGGTTTGCGGCCAGGGTCATGTCGGTGCCGGTGAGGCCGAGGATCCGGTAGGACGCGCCGTCCCCGGTGGCATTGGCGGTGTCGCCGTCCACCTGAATGCTCATGCCCGCCCGAAAGCCGTCCTCGGTCCAGCTGCCCCCGTCCGTGCGGAACAGGCGGCTGACGCCGGGGGCCTCCCAAAGAACCGTCGCCTCGGCGGACGCGGACACCACGTTCTCCGCCAGGTAGAGCACGTCGTCCCGTTCCGCCGCGGCCAGGGCCACCCGCTGGTCGTCGGTGAGCCGGCTGGTCCCTTCTTTGGGAATGGGCACGGTGATCCGGCCGCTGGTGGAGCCGACCCCGCCCCCCCGAGTGATCAGGGTCACGTTCCGGCCCACCACATTCGGGTCCTCCACCGTGGCCTGGGTGTCGGAGACCGGCTTGAGCAGCCCGGCGCCGATGGTGTAGAGGAGCTCCTCCTCGGACCACACCTTGATGCCACCCTCGACGGCGGCCTCCTCGTCGGCGGACAGGACATAGGAGAAGCCGCTGTCGTAGGATGCGGGGAAGGCCTCGCCGATCCGGAGGAAGTACGCCGTGAACCGGCTGTGGAGGTTGTGGTACTCGTCGGTGCGCTTGGTCTCCAGGGCGCCGATGGCGTTCGCCACATAGGCGTCGAGGTCCGCGCCGGTCTTGCCCTCCAGGGCGCCCTGCTCGCGGTAGTGGTCCTCGTAGTAGACGCGCTCCTGGGCGGTGAGGGTCACCTGGAAGTCGGAGTCGTAGACCGAGGGATCGGCCTGCCGGTTTCGGACCACCCAGTACTGTCGGTACTCGGTCTCCCGCAAGGCCCGGGTGGAGTCCTTGGCGTCCTCGATCTTCTGCTGGGCCCCGGCGCCTTCGGGCACGGTGACGGCCATGACCGCACCTTCCACCGCCGCCGTGGTCCCCGCCGCGGCCTGAATCTTCCCAGCCAGGGCCCCCACCACCGCCGCCAGGTCCTCGCCGGCCCCCACCGTGTGGCTGTACTCGACCCCGTCCACCACCACCGACCACGTCGCCCCCGCGCTCGGGGTCCCGGTGAAGGTCACCCGGGCGGTGGGGGCGGCCGTCCGGCCGACCGTGTGGGTGGCGCCCTCGGGGAGCGCCGCGTCGAGCACCACCGGGCCGCCCGCCAGCCGGGTGACCGCGATGAGGTCCCCTTCCACGGCCGCCGTGGTCCCCGCCGCATCCTGAATCTTTCCGGCCAGGGCCCCCACCACCGCCGCCAGGTCCTCGCCGGCCCCCACCGTGTGGCTGTACCCGGTCCCGTCCACCATCACCGACCAGATCTCCCCCGCGCTCGGGGTCCCCGAGAGGATCAGGGTGGCGGTGACGGCGGTCATGTCCTCGACCGCGGTCCCCGCACCGGCGGGAAGCTCCGTGGTGACATGAATGCCCGGGGTCAGCTGCAGGTTGCCCCAGACGCCGCTCTTGAGCTCGTGGTAGGTGCGCTCGTCCCGCACCTCGGATCGGTTGGCGTCCTCCAGCCCTCCGTGGGTCACCTCGATCCACACATCCCCGGCCCCGGACACGGCCTCCTCCAGGCGGAGATCGCCGCTCTTCTCCCGCAGGAAGATGTCGCCCGTGGCGTGGACGTTGACCTTGTCCTTGAGGAGCGATCCGGACTCCAGGACCACCGGGCTTCTGCCGGTCCCGATTCCGCCGGTCCCGGCGCTCAGGGTGATGCGGCCTCCCTGAATGAGGCCCTCGGCCGCCAGGCCGCTCCCGTCCTTGCCCACAAGAATTCCGCCCTGGGCCGACACGCTCACGTCGGCCCCGGAGGCGCTCTTTCCCGATCCACGGATCCCCGTGGAGATCTCGTCCACGGCCAGGTCGCCGATGATCTCCTCGATTCGCACCTTGCCGGTGTTCGTCACGGCCAGGAGCCCGGCCGCAGGATCGTCGGTCACGTGAGTCCGAAGCGGGGTCTGCGCCCCGATGCCCGTCTCGGCCGTCAGCTCCACTCGAAGGCCGCCCACATAGGCCGTGGCGTTCACCGCCTCCACGGCCCCGCCTTCGGCGTCCAGGATCGTGGCGCCCGAGGGGTTCAGCACCGGCCCCTGGAGGAGGATGTCGGCGTCCGGCTCTGTGGACCGAATGGACACCCGGCCCTCGTCATAGCCCAGGAACTCCACGGCGATGGGCCGATCCGCCTTGATGCTGTGGGTGTGAATGGTCTGGAGCTTTTCCTCCCTGACCATCCAGCTGTAGTAGGTCCTCTTTCCATACCAGGTGCTCTTGGTCTCGTGGTCCTTTTCCCACACGCTCAGGTCGGCGTGGCCGTCGCCGTCCCGGTCCTCCATGTAGTTCTTGAAGTCGTCCGGAAGGCCGTCGCTGTTCGCATCCGGGTAGAAGTAGTTGCCCCACTTGACGTAATGGCCGCCGAAGGGGTTGCCCAGGTCCAGCGTGTACTCCTTGGAGGCGTGGGTGTAGGCCTGATCCTTCAGGCCCTTGTCGAAGAAGTAGTAGGCGCCCTCGTCCATGATCATGGGCTCGGTGATGTTCTCGCTCTCCCCCCACTCGATGTTGTCCGGGTCCTTGGCCAGGGCGTCGATGCCCAGCCAGGAGCTGCTGTAGAGCTCCGCATTCCAGCGCTCGAAGGTCTCCTGCCCCACGGACCAGCCGTACCGCCATCCGACCTTGGGCTGGTAGGTGAGGTCAAGCGGATCGTGGACCACCGTCTCGACGCCCGCGGCGTCCTCGGTGGTCACGGTGACCCCGGCCGGGGTCTTCTCGTACAGGGTCACGTAAGGTTTGTCTGCGGTTCCGCGGGTCTTGTCCTTGATCAGGAGCACGCCGGCCCCGCGCTTGGAGGCGTCCAGCCGGTTGACCACCAGGTCGTACCCGGTCTCGTTTCGAATGTCGATGTGGCCGTAGCCACCCAGGACATTGATCTTGCCCTTGCCCGTGTTCAGGATGTGGCCCGTGAGGTCGATGTACCCGCCGCTCACCCCGAGCTCCTC
>CAYYVD010000055.1:0-19385 GCA_964475045.1 uncultured Desulfobacterales bacterium
AAAAACAGGGGGAAAGCCGCTTGGCTTATCCCCCTGGATTTCCTAATCAAAATGGCGCGCCCAGCAGGATTCGAACCTGCGACCTACGGATTCGTAGTCCGTCACTCTATCCAACTGAGCTATGGGCGCGTTGGGTTTCCGCTTTCTCGGAAATGGGTGTTGTGAAATTTGATGGGACTCGGGCAAGAATTTCGGACCCGTCCTTCAAATCGTCGTCGCCGTAATGGACGTATCGGGCCGATGTTCTCACGTCAATGTCCCCAAATACTGAGCGATGAACTTCGTGTCCTTCCCGGCCCGAGCCAAGCTCGTGGCGGCCGTGTGCCGCAAGACGTGGAGTTTTAACCTATCCACACCGGGCTTCTCTGTCAAGCCTGCTTTTTTCACAATGCCCTTCCGGAATATGCACGGAACCACCAAGCCCTCTATGAGGAGGGCATCGTGCCGTCGACGGTGAAGCCTCAACCGAAACGCAAACGTCCCAGACTGAAATGCGTCAAGTAAGAAGGCTGCCGAAAGGCCCAAGCCAACATCCTTCATGCGGTCGTCGTAAAAGAGCTGCACCCGACTGAAATAGCGCCTCGGCTCTCTTGGATCACCTGACCCAAGGGCATCAGATGGGCAGCAGCCACACCCATGACGCCTGCTCGGACACCCAGAAGAAATCGAAGAAGCGGCTCTCCGCGCTCAGAGAGAAGCAGCGGGTTCGTTTTTCTCCGTTGCCGTCCTGAAACACGGCCTTCACTACGAACATCCTCGAGATCGTGAACGGCGGGACCAGCAGAAAGTGCCGAACCTCCACGGATCGGAGATCGATTCGATCGAGCCGTTCGAGATCTTCTTTCCAGCGCCGGGCCGTGCCGGCGTCCGGCAGGGTCGAGCCGGAAGCCCGAAGCTCATCCATGTGGCGGAGCATGACCTGATCGCTTCAGGTGGGCGAGGATCTCCTCCCGGGCACGCTCGGAGCTGAGCTCGGCTGCAAGAAGGGGTGGAATGACCAGGAGCGCCGAGAGCAGGATCAACCCGGATATGCCGGTGATCAGGAGGGTCCTGCGCATGAACAGGATGTGGAGCCGAAGTTCCTTGGGCACCGTCTCCCGGCCTCCATGGAAGAGGACTGCGATCCCCATGATAGGAAACCATGGCGGGTTGTGCGAGAGATAAGACCGGAGGAAGGGCCATGACGGGCGGCGGCTGGTGGAGGGCGTCATGGACCGGAGTGCCCGGGGTTCACCGATCGATAGGCCTCGACAAAGTCCTGGATGCAGAGGTCCAGGGCCTCGCGGACGTCCTCGAGCCAGGCGCTCTTTCCCAGGAAGGAGCGGCTCCAGGTGGTGACGTGCAGGGGCTCGGCGTCGGTCGTCCGGGTCAGCAGGGCCTTCTGCTTGACCTCGATGCTGATGTTGAACACGTAGACCCGTTCGTTCACGTACTCGCGCCGCATCACGTGGGCATAGAGGTAGAGCCAGGGGCTGCCCGGCGTCTCCCTCCACTGGGCTTCGGTGAGGAGGCGTATGCCGGCATCGGTGAGGCGCTGCTCGAGGTGCCGTCGCACCTCGTTTCTCGTGAGGCCGTCCTCCTCGATCTCCACCCGCAGGTCCTCCACCACGGGAAAGACCCCGGGAAGCCCTTGCAGGCTGGCCCGGGTCCTGTCGTTGTCCAGGGCCAGGCCCGCCGGGGGTGGGGCGAGGACAATCAGGGCCGAGAGGAAGGCCCCCACAGCGAGAGCCCGCAGATGGGGGAGGTGTCCCCGGATCGAGGCTGATGGGAGTCTCTTCATGGTCCCCCTTTTTTTCGTTGGCGGAATCGCTTCGACGGCCTATGCTCGGGCCATGCCTTCGGAGCGCCCCACACCGCCCCTGCGATGGTTCCGTCTCTGGCTCGTCCTGGGCTGGAGCCTGGTCGGTCTGGTGATCGTGCTCTCGCTCGTGCCCACCCAGGCCGAGCCCCAGGTGTTCAAGGCCCAGGACAAGTTGTTGCACGTGGGCGCCTACAGCGTGCTCATGGCCTGGTTCGGGGCCCTCTACCGTCCCGAACGGTCCCGGAGCCGCGCGGCGGTCATGCTCGTTCTCATGGGCGTCCTGCTCGAGCTGGCCCAGGGCGCGACGAGCTACCGAAGCCTGCAGGGCATGGACATGCTGGCCAACGGGCTCGGCGTCGCCATCGGCTGGGCGGTCGCCCGAACCCGGGCCTCCCGGGTGTTCGTCCTCATCGAGTCCCGCCTGTGAGCGGGGCGGTTCAGGACGCGCCCGACCGGATGCGCTCGATGATGGCCGTGGTGGAGTGTCCCGGAATCACGTCGATGCGGCGGACCTCGCCGCCGGCGGCCCGAACCACGCCCGCGCCCACGATGTCCTCCTCCTTCCAGTCCGCCCCCTTGACCAGCACGTCGGGAACCAGGGTCTGAATGACCTTCAGGGGATCCTCCTCGTCGAACAGGACCACGGCGTCCACGAAATCCAGGGCGGCCAGGACCTCGGCCCGGGCGTCCTCGGGCATGATCGGCCGGCCGGGTCCCTTGATGGCCCGGACGGAGCGGTCGCTGTTCACGGCCACGACGAGGTAGTCGCCCAGGGATCGGGCCGCACACAGGTACCGGGTGTGCCCGGGGTGCAGGAGGTCGAAGCACCCGTTCGTGAAGACCAGGCGCCGTCCTTCCCGTTGAATCCTTCCGACCTCGTCCTGAAGGACCTCCAGAGGTCGAATCTTGGCTCGATAGTGCTCCATGGGGTCTCCACCGGTCTGGGTTGAGTCGGGTTCTACGGTCCCGTGACGGTCAGGACCGGCGGGCGGGGGCCCGGGCCAGCGTGAGGCCGAACACCCGCTCTACACCGGATTGGAGAAGCGCACGGCTGCAGGCCTCCAGGGTGCTTCCGGTCGTGGAGACGTCGTCCACGAGGAGCACGTCCCGGCCTTGAACGGCGGCCGGCGCATCCACGGCAAAGGCGTCCCGCACGTTCTCCCGCCGGCGCCCCTTCCCGAGCGTCGCCTGGGAAGGCGTGGGCCGGGTCCGGCGCAGGGAGAGCCAGTCCAGATCGAACCCCGTTTCGCGGGCCACATGCCGGGACAGAAGGAGGCTCTGATTGAACCCCCGCTCTCGCAGGCGCTCCAGGTGGAGGGGCACGGGCATCACCAGGGGGTCGGCGCTCGGAGGAAGGCACGCCCGGGCCGGCCCCGCCAGCTGCGGCCCGAAGATGTCGGCCAGGCGGGTCTTCCCTGCATACTTGAGGCGGTGAACCGCTTCCACCACGGTCCCCTCGTACACGAAAAGCGACCGCGCAATTTCGTAGGACGGGGGCTCCCGAAGGCAGCGCTCACAGAAACGATCCTCGTCGGGACCCGCCTCGAAGGGGACGCCGCAATGCCGGCAGAGCGGGGAGCGTACACGGTGCATTCCGCTCAGGCACTCCGGGCAGATCTCCTCCGCCTCGCCCCACGAAAGAAAGCTTCCGCAGACCCCGCAGCGGGGCGGGTAGACGAGATCAACCCACCGTTTCGCCCGTTGCATCCCTGCCCTGTCGAACAAAGGCCTCATGGGAGCAGCTCCGGTTGATGCCCGGGCAGGCGTCCATGGCCTCGCTCCAGGCCGCAGGGTCCTTGAGCAGTGCGGGGTAGAACGGCCACAGGGCGCACCTCCGGGGCTTGACCGGGTGAATGCGGCACGCTCGGCCCGGCTCGAAGAACAGGCACTTGCCCTCCTCGTCGCTTCGAATGGAGAGGCCCCCGTAGCGGGTCTCGCAGCAGGTCGTGCGAAAGTCCTCCGGTGCCATGCCCAGAAAGGACGCGATCCGCTCGATCTCCTCCCCGTCGACGGTGATGCCCCCTTCGCCGTAGCAGCAACGCCCGCACATGCGGCAGGCAAAGGCGGGGAGCTCGCTTGTCGGTCGGCTATCAGGACGCGTCATGTCGCTCCAGCAGCCGCTCGAGGTTCCAGTCCACGAGCAGACGAACCCGGCGGTTCTCCTTCTTGAGCCGGTAGACCAGGTGCCCGTTGTCCAGGCCGAACTGGAAGAGGTCCCGGGTCACGGCCACGTCCTCCCGGCAGTACGCAGTCAGCCGCTCCATGTCCCCCGCGCGGAACCACTCCACGGCCTGAACCCCGTCGGCGGTCTTTCCCCGGTTCAGGGTCTCCTGGGCGAGGTGATCGAGGCCCAGGCGGTGGCCCAGCCGGCGGTGAACGTCCTGAAGGATATCAAAGGTGTTCAGCGTATTCAAATCCACGGTGGCATAAGCGCCCAGTACGCCGTAGTCGAATCGCTTCACATTGAACCCCACCACGAGGTCGGCCCCGGCCAGGAGGTCCACGAGGCCGTCCATCTCGTCCTCGGTGAAGCTCAGGAACTTCCCGGCTCGGCTGTCGTAGGCCACGGCCACGGACACCCGCATGAGGTGGGTGTTGCGCCACCCCCCCACCTCGGAGGCCAGCATCTGGGTCTCGAGGTCCACGAAGACCAGCCGGGGCGCCAGGGGCTCGGCCGGAGGCTCGGCCTCCGCCGGCTCGAGCGCGGGCCCTTCCTCCTCGGCATCCTCCTCCACGTCGATGGGAACGCGGCCCAGGAGGCACTCCAGCAGGAGGACCGAGGCGGCCTTGTCCAAGGGCTTGTTTCCGGAGCCGCACTTGGGCGAGTGGATGCAGGAGGGGCAGCCTTCCTCGCACTCGCAGTCGCGTACATGCTCCAGGGTGCGCTCCAGGAGGTCGCTCACCACCTCGAAACCGCGCTGGGCCAGGCCGACGCCCCCGGGGTGGCCGTCGTAGACGAAGATGGCGCCCTTGTCCAGGTCCGGGTGATGGGGATAGCAGATGCCGCCGATGTCGTTTCGATCGCACAGGGCGAACAGGGGGAAGATGCCGATGGCCCCGTGCTCGATGGCGTGAATGCCGCCCATGAAGTGAAGCCCCCGCCGCTCCACCATGCGCCGAAGGACCGGCTCGATCTCGATCCAGAACCCGACGGTCTCGAAGCTCCGGGACGGAAGCTCCAGCGGCACCACCCCGAGCAGCTCCTGGCCGGGCAGGGCCCGCTTCTCGTAGCCCGTGATCTGCTCGGTCACCCTCAGCCGGCCTTCCCGGACCACGAAGCGCCCTCTGGGCCGGCTTCGGTGGACCTCCAGGATCTCGGTCTCCTTTTCCGAGCGCACCCGGGTGAAGTACTTGAGATCGGCGGCCCTAGCGACCACGTCGCGGCGCTTCAAATCCAGGCGCTCCACCAGGTAGTGCTCCCCCCGATGGAGGTACACGGCGCCGGGATGGCACTCCTTGAAGGCGCGGCCCTCGTCCACGGTGCCGATGGCCACGCCGCTGCCCGCGTCGAAGATGGTGTACGTCTCCCCCGCAGAACGGATGTTCACGCCGAGGTGGGGCCGTTTGCGCGCCGCATACCAGGTGGGCGGGTCGTCCGCCGAGCGGACGAGGTCGCCGGCGAGCTCCAGGGCCTCGAGCCGGGACGGTACGTCATTGGGCCAGACGGCCGCGTCGTCCAGGGTGACGGGATGCTCCGCCGCAGCACAAGGGAGGTGGGCTCCGGTGACATAGGGGTTGTCCGGATCGAGCACGGCCGCCTCGAAGGACCGCTCGAAGAGGCTGTCCGGGTGCCGCATGAAATACTGGTCCAGGGCGTCGGGCTTGGCCACCAGGACCACCAGGGAGGCCCGTCCGGAGCGGCCCACACGCCCCCCCCGCTGCCACGTGTTGATCACCGTGCCGGGGTATCCCACCAGGATGCAGACGTCCAGGTGGCCGATGTCGATTCCCATCTCCAGGGCGCTCGTGGAGATGACCCCCAGAATGCGTCCCGAGGCGAGCCTGCGCTCGATCTCCCGGCGCTCCCGGGGCATGAACCCCGCCCGGTACGAGCTGATGCGGTTTCGAAGCCGGGGCGCCATGCGGGAGGTCCAGACGTGCATGAGCTCGGTCACCTTGCGGGCCTGGGTGAACGCAATGGTGCGGAAACCGGCTTTCAGGCACTGCACGAACAGCCTGGCGGCGGTGTAATTGGGGCTTCCGTGGGGGTTCAGGAACAAGAAGTGACGCTCGGCGCGGGGCGCGCCTCCCCGGTCCACCACCTCGACCCGGTCCTGAACCAGGCTTCCGCCGAAGGCCCCGGGGTTCGCCACAGTGGCCGAGAGCAGGACGAACTGGGGGCTCGAGCCGTAGAGGCCGCAAATCCGCCTGAGCCTTCGCAGGACCTGGTTCATATGGGAACCGAAGATGCCCCGGTAGGTGTGGACCTCGTCGAGCACGACAAAGGCGAGATGCTCGAACAGGGTTCGCCAGGAATCATGGTGGGGCAGGATTCCCCGGTGCAGCATGTCCGGGTTCGTGAACAGGATGGCCGGGACCCGGGTGCGGATCTGCTTCCGGCGGTACGCGGAGGTGTCGCCGTCGTACACCGCTGCGGTGACCGGCGGTCCCCCGAGGGCGGTGCAAAGGCCTTCCAGGGCCTTGATCTGATCGTGCTCCAGGGCCTTGAGCGGAAACAGGTACAGGGCCCGGGTCTCGGGGCTCCGCCGGAGCGCGTCCAGGACGGCGAGGTTGTAGATGAGGCTCTTTCCGCTGGCCGTGGGCGTGGCGACCACCACGTGGCGGCCCTGCCGAATCCGGTCCAGCGCCTCGGCCTGATGCCGGTAGAGCCTCTGCACCCCCATCCGCTGAAGGGCCTCGCGCAGGGAAGGTGGTTCGAGGGGAAGATCCGCATACGCCCCCGGCTCACCAGGAATGTGCCGGTGGTGAACAAAGGCATCCCCGAGCTCCCGGTCCGACTGGAGGGCCTGGATCAAGTCGGTGATCTTCAAAAACGGCTCCCGGCCGTGGCTGTGGACGGCGTCTCGTTCGAAGGCGGCGGCCCGCCTCCAACCGGTGCTATCCATACCACAAGGACAGGGCATGTTCAGCCCTTTTTCACCGTCTGAGACGGCCTTCTCATCGGCTCCGGAACCGGGCGAACCCCGGGGCATTTTCACGGTAAAAAACGCATGACCTGATCCACAGAATATGCTACGTTCGGCCGTTGTCCACGCCCCCCATGTACCATCCAGCGAGTCGAGAGCAGCAGGCATGCCGACCACGAGCAACAACAGCCACCCGGTCATTCGCTTGAGGTACCGCAAAGGGGACCTCATCATGAAGGAAGGGGACTACGGCGTCTCCATCTACAAGATCCTCAAGGGGCGCGTGCGGGTCATGCAGGAGCAGGGGGAGCTGGAGGTGCCCCTCGCGACCCTGGGACCCGGGGAGGTCTTCGGCGAGATGGCCTTTCTGAACAAGGCCGTGGAAACCCGGTCCGCGTCGGTGCGTGCCGTGGAGGAGGTGGAGCTGGAGGTGATGCACCCCACCCGTCTCTCCAAGGAGTACGACGGCATGCCCCCGATCCTTCGCTACATCACGAACCAGACCCTGAACCGTCTGGTACGCATGAACAAGATGTATGCTCAGCTTCTAAAGAAGAAAGCGCAGGAAAAGGGCAATATAGACCTGGATTACGGCGCTTCTCAACGCAAGTATTATCGAAAAACGCTCAACCAAGCCTGCGTGTACCAACCCGTGGGCCCCAAGGGCAAGATCCGGCTCCAGGGCCGGCTCACGGACATCAGCGTGGGCGGCGCGGCCATGGAGGTGAGCTCCCGGAACGCCCTGAACATTCGACACGAGCCCGGCGACGAGTTCACCATTCAAACCACCCTGCCGAGCGGCCGGGACATCGAGCTCACCGGCCGGATTCAGAGCGTCAAGAGCGCCGTGCCAGGCCGGATTCAGCTCGGCATCCAGTTCACCGGGCTCACGGGCGAGGCCACCAAGACCCTGGGCTTCTTTATGATGTCCTGACCGGACGGGGTTTCGGAACGGACGGAGAAACGCCATGACCCTGGACAGCGTCGTGTACGGCTACATGGTGGACGAGCAGGACTATCCGGACAAAAAGGTGATCATCGAGGAAGGCAGCGTCGGGGACTGGGTCTACGTGGTCCTGGAAGGACAGGTCAAGATCAAGAAAAGAACCGCCAAGGGCATCGTGACCCTGTCCACCCTGGGCGAAGGCGCCATCTTCGGGGAAATGCCCCTGTTTCTCAAGCGGGAGAAGGTCCGGACCGCGACGGTTCAGGCCCACGGGCCGGTCAAGGTGGGCATCCTGGACACCGCACGGCTGGACCGGGAGCTCGAGCTGCTCTCCCCCCAGCTCAAAGGCCTCATCAAGACCCTGGCCCGGCGGTTCACCGAAACCATCGACAAGATCAGCGAGGCCGCGGCGAGCTAGTTTTCATCCAGAAACGGCTGTTTTCCAGCACTATACCTGCATCTCCTCGGAATCCTTTGATTTCCTTGATCCTGCGAAAAGTATCTCGTTTCTGAATTGGAAACCTCCCAATGCTCAAACCCTGATTTATAGATGGGCGCGAGCTAGTCGGCGTCCATCTCCGCCCGAGCGGACTCCAGCTTCTCCTGGGTCTGCTCCCAAGCCTCGAGCAGGTCCTCCAGGGTCTCCTTGATGCGATCGTACTCCTTGAGCAGGGGGACGCTCCGGCTTTCGTCCTGAAAGAGCTCCGGGTCGGCCAGCTCGCCTTCCAGGTCCTTCTGCCGGACCTCCAGATCCTGGATTCGGCCCTCGATCCGCTGAAGCGACCTCTCGAGCGGCTGCAGCGCCTCCCGGACCCGCCGCCTCTGCTCGGCCCTCTCCCGGCGAAGGACCTTGCGGCTCTGCCGGGGTCTGTCTCCGGGCTCGGGGGCCGTGTCCTCGAGGGACGCCGCCTCGGCTTCGGCCTCGTTCCGGGCCAGGTGCGCCTCGTACTCCGTCAGGGTTCCCGGGTACTCCACCACCTCCCCCCCGCGAAGATCCCAGATCTTGGTGGCCAGACGGTTGACGAACGTCAGGTTGTGGGAAACGAACAGAAGGGTTCCCTCGTACGCCTCCAGGGCCTCGATCAGAGCCTCGGACGAGAGCAGATCCAGGTGATTGGTGGGCTCGTCCATCACGAGGAAATTCCCGGGTTTCACCAGGATCCGCGCGAGACACACCCGGGCCTTTTCTCCTCCTGAAAGTACGCCCACGGCCTTGTCCACGTCCTCGCCCGGGAAGAGGAACGCGCCGCAGATGCCGCGCACCACGCCCACCGACTCGTGGGGGACCACCCGGTACACCTCCTCCAGCACCGTGCGACGGGGATCCAGCATCTCGGAGTGGTGCTGGGCATAGTAGCTCTTGGTAACGCCGTGGCCGAGCCGGACCGAGCCGGCGTCCGGCTCGACCTCGCCCTCCACCATTCTCAGGAGCGTGGTCTTTCCAGAGCCGTTGGGTCCGATCACGGCCACGCGCTCGCCCCGAAGGGCGTTCAGGTGCAGGTCCCGATACAGGGTCCGTTCCCCGTACCGCTTGGACGCCCCCTCGATCTCCAGCACGACCCGCCCGCTGCGGGCGACCTCCGGAAACCGGAAACGGACGGTCTTGCGCCGGTGGTGGGTTTGCACCATCTCCATTTTCCTGACGAGCTTGATCTTGCTCTGGGCCTGCCTCGCCTTGCTGGCCTTCGATCGGAACCGCTCGATGAACCTCTGGGCCTCTTTGACCTTCTGCTCCTGATTGCGCGCCCGGTTCTCCAGGGTCCTCTGCTCCTCCTCTCTGGCCTCGAGGTAGGCATCGTAGTTCCCCTTGTACATCCGGAGGCCTTCGAGCTCGAAGCTGAGCACGCGGTTGATCCGGCGGTTGAGGAAGTCCCGATCGTGGCAGACCAGGATGAAGGCCCCGGGAAAACCGTCCAGGTAACGCTCGAGCCACCGCACGGACGGAAAGTCCAGGTGGTTCGTCGGCTCGTCGAGAAGCATGAGGTCCGGTTTTCGGTAGAGGAGAGAGGCCAGTGCGGCGCGCATCTTCCACCCCCCGCTGAAGGAGGAGACGGGTCGAAGGAAATCGTTCTCACCGAACCCCAGCCCGGCGAGAATCTTCTCGGCCTCGTAGGCGGGGTAGCGGGTCTCCAGGTCGCCCAGCTCCGTATGGACCTCGGCCAGCCGGAAGGCGAGCCGCTCCTGCTTCTCCGGGCGCGCGCCGCGGGCAAGCGCCTCCTCGATGCGGAGGGCCTCTCCCTCCAGAGCGGTCCGTCCGGGCACGCCCGCCAGGAGCGACGGGAGGAGCTCGCCGCCCACGGTTTCCTGGACGTCCTGAGGAAGGTACCCCACCCGGGCCCCTTCCGCAAACCGAACGGCGCCTGACTGGGGCGCGGCCCCGCCGCTCAGGAGCCGCAGGAGGGTGGTCTTGCCGGACCCGTTGGGTCCCACCAGCCCGATCCTGTCCCCGGACTCCACCTGAAACCCGACACGCTCGAACAGAACGCGCCCCGAGTACCCGTGCCCCAGATCATTGACGTGTACAAGGCTCATGTCGAATCACGCCGTGCAGGCCGGTCGTCCCGGTCCCCTGGTCCCGGGCCGGCCCGCCCCTTCTCCTCGAAATGCAAACATGCAGATGACCGGGCTTTCGCTGTGTCCCCGCGGAGGATGAAAAGATGAGACGGACTCGTCGTCGGGTCGGGCATAGGGCGAACCCCGGGGTGTCTTCACAGCAGAAACGCACTGGAGCGCCGGGGGCATCCCCCGGCAACGGGGAGGCATCCTATGCGAGAGCCTCCTCGAATGCAAGGGGATCCCTTGCCCGTCGCCTTCCATGTGGCGTATCATGGGGGCGAACCAAACACCAGAGAGGAGCCTGCCATGCATTCCCCTGCCAAGCCCATCGGCCGAATGATCACCGAGGTGGGAAGCACCCACCCCGGCCGGGAGGCGCTCGTCCACACGGAAGCCGGCGTGCGCTACACCTATGAGCTGCTCCTGTGGGAAACCTCCCGCGTCGCCAGAGGGCTTCTGTCCCTGGACATCGCCCCCGGGGACCGGGTGGTCCTGTGGGCCGCCAACGTGCCCGAGTGGATCGTTGCCCAGCTGGCCGTGGCACGGATCGGAGCTCTGCTGGTCCCCGTGGACCCGGGGGCCGAGCAGGAGGACCTGCACTACATCCTGGAACAGTCCGAGGCACGGGCCGTGATCTTCTCCCCGGAGCTCCAGTCCGACGAAGCGGTGTCCATGATCCAGTCCGAACGCCCCAAGAGCTCTCTCGAGCACGCCGTGGTGATCTCGGACAAATCCTTTCCCGACACGCTTCTCTGGAGCGAGCTCGCCGCCGTGGGGGACGACCTTCCTTCGAACGTCCTCGAGGAGCGTGAGGCCCGAGTCGACGCCTTGGATCCAACGGCGATCATGTACACCTCCGGCACCACGGGACGGCCCAAGGGCGTGGTCCTGGACCACGCCAGCCTGGTGAACAAGTCCATGGCCTCCACGGAACGGCAGGGCATCGATTCCACCGACCGCCTGTGCCTGTTCTTTCCTCTGTTTCACATGTTCGGCAACACCTGCATCGCCCTGGCCGGACTTCTTCGAGGGGCCGCACTGGTGCTTCCCGGACGGCACTTCGAGCCCGAAACCATCCTCGAGGCCGTCGCCCGGGAGTCCTGCACCGCCCTGTACGGATCTCCCAGCATGCTCATCGCCTTGCTGGAGCACCCCCGCTTTCAGGCGAAGCGGTGGAGGACCGTCACCAAGGGAACGATCGGTGGAGCACCCTGCCCCATGGAGCTCATGAAACGCCTGGTCATCGAGGTGGGCGTCACGGACGTCACAACGGCTTACGGGATCACGGAGACGGCCTCCTGGATCACCATGACCCGTCCCTTCGACCCCCTGGAGCTCCGCGTCTCCACCATCGGCACCCCCCTGCCGGTCAACGAAGTGCGCATCGTGGACCCGGCCTCGGGGGAGCCTCTCCCGGCAGGCCGGCAGGGCGAGCTCTGCACCCGGGGGAACCTGATGAAGGGGTACTACAGGATGCCCGCGGCCACATCCGCGGCCGTGGACCGGGACGGCTGGTTTCACTCCGGCGATCTCGGCGAGATGGACGAACGTGGGTACGTGCGCATCACGGGCCGCATCAAGGACGTGATCGAACGGGAGGGGGTTCGCATCCACCCCACGGAGATCGAGGAGGTCCTCTACGGCCTGGCCGGGGTGGCCGAGGTACAGGTCTTCGGGTTCCCCCATGCGGAGAAGGGGCAGGAGATGGCAGCCTGGGCCCGGCCGCAGAAAGGCTCCTCGCTCACCGCGGAACAGCTCGCGGCTTACGCCGAGGAGCGGCTTCCCCCGCAGATGCGTCCGCGCCGCTACAAGCTCGTGGACGCCTTTCCCACCACCCGCTCGGGGAAGGTCCAGAAGTTCAAGCTGGCCGAGGCCGCCCGGAAGGAATACGCAGGGGCTCTCTGAGGCGGGCCGACGCCCGCACCCCGGCAGAGGAACGGCCGGCTTCGGGGGGGCAGGGTTTGCCTAATCGACGATCTTTCGAACCTTGTCCACCTGGTCCTTGACCTGGAGGGCCCGCCTGACCCCGGGGACCTGGTTCAGGACCTTTCCGGCCATCCTGCTCTCCAGGGAGTGTTCCTTGTTCTTCCCGCCGCCCGGTGCGTCCTCGGCTCGGGGCTCGGCCTCCCCCTTTTCGGTGGAGGAAAGCTCCCGTTTCACACCCCGGAACTCGCGCACCGCTCCGCCGAGACCCTTGCCGATCTCCGGGATCCGCTTCGCGCCGAAGAGCACGAAGAGAAGGACTCCGATGATGATGAGCTCCCATGGTCCCAGACCAAACATGCGACACCCCCGTCCACACCCGAGCGCGGTTCACGCAGGCCGCACACCCCGGGCGAGTTCCATCAATGCGGCCGGCAGGTCCCGTCCCGGGGCCGCTTCAACGATCTGCACCCCCTTCGCGTCGAGCAGGGCGGCCGCGACGCCCAGGCCGCCGCCGGCACAATCGCAGTACGGAGTCCTCAGGCCGCAGGAAGGGCTCCGGTCCTTGAGTACGGCAAGACGGGCCCGGCAGAGCTGCGCCATTCGAAGGGCTTCGTGCGCCCCTCGAACGAAGGCCTCGGTCACGTCGTCCCCGGGCTCACTGACGACTCTGGCCCGACCCTGCAGCACCTCCCGCCCGTCTCCCCGCCAAAGGACCGCCGGGGGGCGCGGAGTGGGAAGCCCTCCGAGCTGCTCGGGGCACACGGGCACCAGCCAGAGGCGGCCGGCAAGCTCGAGCAGGGACGACCAGGCCTTCTCCGTTCCGTCGTATCGGCACCGCACCCCGAGAAGGCAGGCGCTCACCAGCACGCCGGGCGCCCCTTCGGCCGTGGTCCCCGTCTCACTGAACGAACTCGACCGAATCTTCGTCCTCCCCGCGTTCCTTCACCTCGCCCAGGTGGTAGGCCGTCTCGCCCATGGCCTTGAGCCGGAGCAGGACCTCGTCCAGATCGCCGTCGCTGATCACCAGCACCAGGCCGATGCCGTTGTTGAAGGTCCGCATCATCTCCCGGCCGGACAGCCCCCCTTCCCGTTGCAGCACTTGGAACACCGGTGGCGGGCTCCAGCTCGACGTCCGGATCACGGCCTTGCAGGGATCGGGAAGAATGCGCGGCAGGTTGTCCACCAGGCCGCCTCCGGTGATGTGGCTGATTCCCTGGATCTGAAAGTCGCGGCGCAGGTTCGTGATGGCGCGGGTGTAGATCCGGGTGGGCTCCAGGAGCTCCTCGCCCAGGGTGCGCCCGAACTCCGGCACGTGGTCGGTGACGGACATCTTCATCTCGTCAAAAAAGATGTGCCGGACCAGGGAGTACCCGTTGCTGTGAAGCCCGCTCGAGGCAATGCCGACCAGCCGGCTGCCCACAGCGATCTCGGACCCGTCCAGGAGCTCGGCATTGTCTCCGATCCCGACCACGAACCCGGCCAGGTCGTATTCCCCTTCGGGGTAGAAGCCGGGCATCTCCGCGGTCTCACCGCCGATCAGGCTGCACTTGGCCTCGATGCATCCGACCGCGATCCCCTTGATGATCTCCATGGCCTGGGTCGTGTCCAGCTTGCCCATGGACAGGTAGTCGAGCATGAACAGCGGCTTTGCCCCCTGGACCATGATGTCGTTGACACACATGGCCACCAGATCGATGCCCACGGTGTCGTGCTTGTCCATCAAAAAGGCGATCTTCAGCTTGGTCCCGACGCCGTCCGTGGACGCCACCAGGACCGGTTTCTTGTAGTCCTGGGTGTTCAGGGAGTAGATCCCTGCGAACCCGCCGATGTCCGTAATGACCCCTGACTTGAAGGTCTTGTTCACCACGGGGCGAATCAGGTCCACGAGGCGGTTTCCCGCCTCGATGTCCACCCCCGCCTCGGCATAGCGATCGGTGGTCTTCTTCGCCGGCTTCCTCTTCTTCTCCGCCATGTCTGCAGCCCCCGCCTGCGTTGCCTTCCCCAACCCGAGGCCCGTTCCCGGCCACCCCGGCGCCCTTCACGGCCATTAACGCACTCCGCCATCCGGGTGTCAAGTCCGCCGTTTGGGAAGCGCACCCCCCGCTGAAGGCTTCGTTCCAGGAGAGCCGGGGGCTACAGAGGCACCCTCAGGCCGTCATGGGCCACGACAATGGTGTGGGGGATCCCGCGGTCTCGAGCAATGCGGTCCACCGTGCCCTGCCATTCCTCCTGGCAACGGGGGATGGCGTAGGGCGCATGTCCTCCCGGCGGGCGCATGGGATCCGCCGGCTCGTATTTCTTGAGCATGACGTTGGCCGGGTCGCCCTGGACCGCATCCCCATCCCCGATGTGAACCAGAAAGGTCCGATCCTTGGGCCCCCATTGTTCAATGTAGCCAAGGGCCTTCTGAAAGCTCATGTGGCTGGGGCGATTGAACACGGGCTCGTTCAGCCAGAACGACTGGATGACCAGGATATCCGGGTGAAGGACCTCCTGCGGAGGGTCTGGAAGGTCCTTGAAGTCGGAGGTGTACACCACCCGCCTGGCGAGGCCGTCGCTTTCGAAGAAGCCGATCACATAGCCCGCGGACCCCGTGGCGAATGAGCCGTGGTCGGTCTCGAAGGGCACCACGCGAAACCCGGCCACCTCCAACGGCACGTTCCCGGTCACCTCCTGGAAGCGTAGAACCCCCATATCCTCCAGGTAACCGAAGCGCTGCCGCACCACGGACAGGGTCCGAGGGGTCATGTAGGCCGGAATGGGAGCGAAGGCGTCCCGGGGAGAGGTGCGCCGGAAGGAGACGAGCTCGTCCAGGCCGAGGAAGTGGTCCCCGTGCTCATGGGTGATCAGCACGGCGTCGGGACGGCCCAGGCCGTTCCGGTGGAGCTGAGAAGCGATGTCGGGGCCGCAGTCCACCAGCAGGGTCCGCTCGCCGCACAGGGCCAAGGCCGTACGGCGGCGCCTCTCGCCGCGCCGGCGCATCTCCCGGCAGATGAAGCAGTCGCAGCTCAGCTCCGGAAGGGCCCACGCTCCTCCGGTACCCAGGAACAGAAGGTCCATGGCCTCAGTCGATGATCAGCCGCAGGCCGCCGAACGCCAGGGCGCACATGGCGGCCAGCCGGAGCACGGTTTGCAGGATGTAAGCGACCTCGGGGCTGAGAAACCCGAGGAAATGGGTGTAGTCGGCACAGAGAAGCAGCAGGGTGTTGATGATGATCAGCTTGATGACCATCTCGATGGTCCCCCCCTTGAACTTCCGGCGGGCCCGGTCGAAGATGTAGATCACGATGATGTAGATTACCAGCATGAACAGGTAAACGGTGTTCTCAGGGGTCATAAAACCCATGGTCTCCCTCCTTGCCTCCACCGGCCCGTGCGCGTTCACCCGGTCAGGCCTTGACCTGACGCAGGTAGTCCTCCAGGTTGCTCTTCACGTAGTTCATCATCTCGGCATCCTGCCGGTACTTCTCGACATAGTCCAGGATGTTCATCATCTCTCGAATCGTCTTTTCGGTCAGGCCGAGGCCCAGGAGCTTCTTCATGCGCATGATCAGCACGTAGACCAGCTTGTTGAAGGAGGACTTCAGGAACAGGACCGCATCCCCGTCCTCGGCCTCCTCCCGGCACCTGGCCGCGACCTGCCTCGGAAACTCGGCCTGGGCGTCCTTGGAAAACACCAGGGACTCGAACAGGACGCCGCTCCTGGGGCCAAGCTCTTTCAACGAATCCGCGTAGACCTTCTCGAACTGCTTTCCCACCTCTTTGCGAAAGTTGGCCTCGATGATATTCAAGAGATCCAGGTAGAGCTGGGCGATCTCCTCGTAGTCGACCCCGCCCTCTTCCGGGGACCCGCCGCCGGGCTCGATGAGCCCGAAGCAGTAAAGGAGAAACAGGGTCCGGTAGAGGGCCGTCTCGTCCATGCCGCTCTCGGCCCGGATCTCCTTCAGGGTGCGCCGGCCGTCCACGAGCCCGAGCACACCCCCCTCTGAGGGCGTCAAGGGCACCAGGCCCCTCACGGAGTCCGCCTCGGCCGCCGTCTCGTACACCGCGTCCAGGGCCGGGATGTACCGGCGAAAAAAGGCGTCGTCCCGAATGCCCTTGACGGTCTCCATGAGCAGCTGAAACAGGTTGTAGTCGATGGTATCGGAGGGGTGGAACTCTCCGGGGCTCTCGCTGAACCCCAGGTCGGCGTCCGTCATCTGAAAGGCGGCGGTCAGGGTCTGCTTGACCTTGAACACCAGGAAGCGGTCCCAGACCTCCGGCTTGACCAGCCCGCGGTCCACCAGGGTCCGGCCCAGGGCGCCGGGGTCCTTCTCCTGAATCCGCTCGAGCTCACCCACGGCCTCCGGGGGCAGGTCCTTCTTCTGGCCGAGCTCCTTGATGAGCCGGCCTTCGGCGTTCAAGCCGTCTGCGCTGACGATGTATCCCTGCTCGAGGTACACCCTCAAGGTCCGCCGGTTGTCCTTGATCGTCACCGTACCGGTCACCTGATCCCGGTTCAGCTTGATCAACAGCTTCGGCAGCTGGCTCATCTGATAGGTCGGCGTGGCACCCATGGCGGTCTGCTGTCCGGATCCCCGTTACCCGTTGCCCACCCCGGTCGCGAATTCATCCAAATGTAGAGCTTTTATCAGGTTCTTCGGAAATGCACAAGCCCAAAGCAACCCGGGGGAATTACTCCCCGGACTCGATCTCCACCCGGATGAGGAGATCTCCGTTCCGGCCGTCGGACTGCTTCCGTCCCTGCCCCGCCAACCGCAGCATCCGTCCCTGGTTCACGCCGGCCGGCACCTGCACGTTGAACAGGCGTCGCTGGACCCCCCAGGGGATGTTCACCAGCTTGCGGACCCCCGTCCTCGCCTCCTGCGGCGTCACCCGAATGCGGCCGTAGAGGTTCGGGTCTCCGGGCCGGCCGATGGTCCGAATGACCTGAAGCCGGTGGGGCTTGCGCTCGGGACCCATGGAGCGCAGTCGTCCCGACAGCCCCACCGAAGGGACCTTCAGAAACATCTTCAAGGCGACAACCCCGAACACGAACCCGCCGATGTGGGCCCACCAGGCCACGCCGCCGGCCTGGGCCTGAGGGCCGGCGGCGCTCAGGAACTGGAGAACGAACCAGATTCCGAGAAACACAAAGGCCGGGATCTCCACGAAGTAGGGGATGAAAAAGATGGGGATCAGGGTGAGAATGCGCGAGTGGGGATAGAGGATGAAGTATGCCCCCATGATCCCTGCAATGGCCCCGCTCGCACCGATGGTGGGAACCTGGGAGTGCGCGTTGAGCATCAGATGGCACAGGCCGGAGATCAAACCGCACAGCACGTAGAACACGAGATAACGGGCCGAGCCCAGACGGTCCTCCACGTTGTCCCCGAAGATGTACAGGCTCCACATGTTCCCGAGGAGGTGAAGGAAGCCGCCGTGCAGAAACATGAAGGAGACCAGGGAAAAGGCCTGCTGTCCGAAGCTGAAGTAGCCGGCGATCTCAGGAACCGTGTATCGCGCCGGGACCAGCCCGTAGACCACGAAGATCTCGTTGAGGGAAGACACGTGGGCCATCTGGACGAGGTACACCACCGCGTTGATTCCAATGAGCGCGGTGTTGACCACGGGGTAGCTCTTGGATCGGATCGTGTCACGAATGGGGATCATGCATTCGTTGAACCTTCACACGGGCGAAATGTCAATCCATTTCGCCCGCATTCCCCGAATCGGGGAGGCGGCGAACGCTCACCCCTTCTGGTCGATGAACCTGGGAGGCAGGGCGCGGGGAGCGCCTCCGTACCCTTGGACCCCCCGCCGGCCCTGCCTGAGATGCTGCAGGCTGCGGGCGGCAATGTCGCGCTTCTCCCGGCTCTGCTCCATGGCCCGGCGGTCCAGCGCCTGGATCTCCCGGGCCATGGGCTCGAGCGCTCTTCTCGCGGCATCGGCCCACCGCTCCCGCTCCGGCACCGGGCGGGAACGGAGAAGCCGTTCCATGCGCTCGTCGAGGGAGGCGATATGCTCCTGGAGGCCGTTGCGAAGGGTCGCGGCCTCTTCGAATGCGCGGAGATCGTCCGCTTCGATCCTCCTGAGCTGCTCCCCTGCCAGCTGCGCGAGCCGGCGGTATAACGCCGTCTTCTCCTGAAGCAATGACCGGATGCTGTCGACCATGGGTCCTCCCTCCCTTTCCGTCCGCCTGCACAGACAAGCAAAACCGGTGCCATGCCCTCGCCGTTGCGGGACGGCCCGATCCGTCAAAAAGATGACGCCGATTGCCTTCAGGCCGGTGAAACCGGCCGCAGGAGGGCATTGGCACGGGATGTGCTTTCCTCCCGGACAGGATGTCTTTCGGCCACCGCCAGCACTGGAGGGAGCATGAAACCATTCGCATGGATCCGGATCATCGCCGGGACCCTCGGTCTCCTGGCCGCAGGTCCGCTCACGGCGGCCCCGGCCCTGGCCCAGGATGGCGCCGCAGCGGTCCCAAAGGGGGTCTACATCGAGCTGACCGAGGAATTCTACGCGGCCCTGCGGGACGACGCGGGAGACACCCGCACCGTGTACACCAACGACCCTT
This sequence comes from uncultured Desulfobacterales bacterium, assembly GCA_964475045.1. Taxonomy (GTDB): domain Bacteria; phylum Desulfobacterota; class DSM-4660; order Desulfatiglandales; family HGW-15; genus JAIPEI01. The sequence continues at coordinate 18,876 of CAYYVD010000055.1, forward strand.
CGGCCCGGCACCTCGAGGAGATCGCCGTGTCCGCCCGGTTCATGGTGAAGACCAACCTGGCCATCCTCGAGCAACAGGAAGAGCTGATTCGACTGTTGAGAAGGATGCTCGAGAAGCGATGATTCGAGCCGCCGCCATCCGGTTCGCATTGGTGCTCGCCGCCTGCGTCCTCGAGATGCTCCTCGGGGGGATGGCCTCGGGCCGCGCCGAGCACCGGGCCCATGGCCTTGCCCTGCGGCAGGCATCGGACCGGACCCGACTCGAGATCCGGATCGAGACCCGCCCCCCGTGCCACCTCCAGGCACTCGAGGGGCGCCGCCTCCGCCTGGCGCTTCAGGAGACCCTCCTCACCGAGGCCTTTCGAAAGGAGGCGGAGGGACACGAGCCGACGCTGACCCTCGACGCCGCCGGCACGGAGGCCGGCCTCCTCCTCGCCCTGCCCGGGCCCGTGGAGGACCTGAGCCTCGCCTGGTTCGCCGGCCAAAGCCTCCTGTCCCTGGAGCTCGTACA